>QHBL01000332.1:909-5325 GCA_003244125.1 Chthoniobacterales bacterium | reverse complement strand
TTGATGACAGTGTTTGGTGGCGAAATCGCGTTTAATTCGGAGAAGAATTAGACAGGATTAAACGATCGACAGGAGTCTTTCGTCTGAAATCCAGTTCATCCTCTGAATCGTGTCTAGTTTCACAAAGCCTCTGCCGCAGCCTCGCTTTGCCGCAGGCGTCGCGATGAGACCCGGCCGAACCAGCCGCGCGCAGCGTTTGCCGCGTCTTCGGCTTTAGCGACGCCGCTCTCGATGAAAACGCGTGCGGTTGAATCCCAGACTTTACTGGCGACAAGCGCGCCGTTCTCGCGCACGATCCGCCCGAGATGTTTGACGGCGTCCGCCGTCGCCGATTGGCGAATGTTCTCGGCTGATGCGTTCGAGGTAAGCGCGCAATAGCGCCGCGCCACTTCACCTACGCGCAAAGTGAGAAACGCGTTAGCCGCGCCGTTGGAAACGCAGCGCACCAGCAGATGCGAGATGCCGCTGAGTCCGGGGATCGCGCTTTTCAGTGCCGGCACCATCGAGGTGGCGAGCGGCGCGAACATCTGGCCCACATCGAGCGACTCCAGCCCGCTGGCGACGAAGGCCGTGCCAGCGACATTGGCATAAAGCCGGAGCATCTCGCGCGGCGAAGGTCGTTGCACGTAAACACGCGCGATGCGCCAGACCATGCGAACCTGGGTGAAGAGCACGATCATGCCATCGAGCCGGCCGTTTTGAAGAAGCGCGGTGCTGAGAAACACGGTGCTCGCGGTGCGACGGACGATGGCGTCAGCTTCGACCGAGAGCTCGGCCAGCCCGGATTCGATGTCAGCCAGTGTTTCGACTGGTTTGTCTTTCGTGCGCGGATTGGCGCGAAGTCGGGAACGAAGTGCGCCGAGGTACTTGTCGAATTCTTCGCCGGAATTTGCCTGCGGCGGGATAAGAGCCGGAGGCATGCGCGCGTAAGCGAAGAGTCCATAAAGCGCCAGCACGACAAGCCCGGCGGAGACAGCCCAGAAGACGACCTGGCCTGCGAGCGGATGGATGCGATCAGCCAGCGAGACGAGGCTGGTCAAGCCGGCGACAAGAATTGAGACAAGACAGGCGCTGGTGAGTATGGCCAGCGCGATCAATAACCGTTTGGTGCTGGATGACCGGGACGAAGTGTTCATGGGGCGATGTGGTGACGAAAACGATACTCTGTTTCTTCAAAAACGGCGGCTCTTTTTCCCCCGCAGCCGGCATGCGCCAGACCATGTCGGCGCCAATCAAGCTTGACTGGCCTGATCAACCTGGCCATTCTAGCTCGATGACGACGGTCAGTGTGACGGAAGCCAAGAATAACCTGAGCAAATTGCTGAAAAAAGTGCGGCATGGTGAATCGGTCTTAATTCTTGATCGCAAGGTGCCGGTGGCGCGGCTGGAACCGCTCGCGCCGGGCAGCAAGGAAGCCGATGAAGCGCATATCGATGAATTGGTGCGGCTCGGCTGGGCCAAACGCGGGACAAAAAAATTGCCGAAGGATTTCTGGACGCGCCCGCTGCCGAAAGTGAAAGGCAGCGTGGTTGAGACACTACTCAAGATGCGTGAAGAAGAGCGGTGGTAACTTACTGGGACACGTCGGCTTTGGTTCCGCTCGTCCTCAAGGAAAGCACGAGCGCATTCAATCGGCGTCTCGCTGACCAACTGGGCGTGGTGACGTGGTGGGGCAGTTACATCGAGTGCGTTGCCGCGATCACTCGCCAGGCGCGTGAAGGCGCCTCGCCACCGCAGATTGCCGAATCGTTTCGCATGCTGGAGCAATTGGCGAGCGAGTGGACGGAAGTCGCAGCCAACGAAGAGTTGCGCCGCGCCGCCGTTCGCGCTTTGCGCACTCATCGTTTGCGCTGGAGCGACGCGCTTCAACTCGGCGCCGCGATGGTCGCGAGCAGATTCGAGCCGCCGCGGGTGCGCTTCGTTACGCACGATCTGCGCCTGCGCGCTGCGGCCGAGCTTGAAGGTTTCATGGTCAACTAGACAGGATTTACAGGATTAGCTTTTCTGAAATCCATTTTAGTTCCTCTCTAGGAATAAAGGTATTCGTCGTGATACTCGCGTTGCGGCGCGAACTGCACATTTTCCGCGCCGGTCTCGGGATACTCGTAGATATTCCCCTCGTAATTACGAATCACGATTTTCTCATTGTCGTGATAAAGGACGTAGCCGGGATTGATCGGCACCTTCCCCCCGCCGCCAGGCGCATCGATGACATATTGCGGAACTCCGTAACCGGTGGTGTGACCGCGCAGGCCTTCGATAATTTCGATCCCTTTGGCGACGGAAGTGCGCAGGTGCGATGAGCCATCAATGAGATCGCACTGGTAAATGTAATACGGCCGGACGCGACACATGAGCAGTTTGTGCACGAGCGTTTTCATCGTTTCGAGATCGTCGTTCACGCCTTTGAGGAGAACGCTTTGATTGCCGAGCGGAATGCCAGCGTTGGCCAGCCGCTCCAGCGCCTGTTTCACTTCGCTAGTGAGCTCGCGCGGATGATTGACGTGCACGCTCATCCAGAGCGGATGGTATTTGGCCAGCATCGCGCAAAGCTCAGGCGTGATGCGTTGCGGCAGGAAAATCGGAATGCGCGTGCCGATGCGGAGGAACTCGATGTGCGGAATCGCGCGCAAGCGGCTAAGGATGCCTTCGAGTTTGTTGTCTCTGAAAAGGAGCGCGTCGCCGCCGCTCAGGAGCACGTCGCGAATTTCGGTGTGCGTTTCAAGATAACGAAAGGCCGCTTCGAACTCGGTGTGCAGCTCCTGTTCACCGACGCCGCTGACCACGCGGCTGCGCGTGCAATATCGGCAGTAGCTCGCGCACCGGTCCGTCACCAAAAAGAGCACGCGATCGGGATACCGATGCACCAATCCGGGCACCGGCATGTGTGAATCCTCGCCGCAGGGATCGGCCATATCGTAGGGCGAGCCCCACGTTTCCTCGATGCGCGGGATGACCTGGCGGCGAATCGGATCGCCCGGATTTCCGCGCGGAATGAGATTAAAAAAATGCGGCGTGATGGCGAGGGCGAGCTTATCGCCGCTCAGCAGAACGCCCGCGCGCTCCGCCTCATCCAGCGAAAGATGCTGCTCGAGCTGCGCCAGCGTAGTGACGCGATTTTTGAGCTGCCATTTCCAATCATTCCAGAGTTCCGGCGCGACATTCGGCCAATAACCGGGCGCGTGAGAGCGGAACTCTTTCCCGTCCTGAAGACCCGCGGTGAGATTCACCATGTTGCTTGTGGCGAAAATGTTAATGGCGTTAACCAAATGTCAACGCAACGAAAGGCGCAGTCGGAGGTGGGGATTTTTCCTATTCCTGTGGCGCGAGTCTTCCAGGTAGCGCACGCGTCTCGCGTGCTGGCGAATGCGTCCCGCATTCGCGGACTTTTCGCGGGGCGCTGGTCGCAGCTAACGGCATGATTAAACAAAGATCATTTTCGGCGAGACGCCGAAACCAGAGCACGCGAGACGCGTGCGCTACCGGGATTTTCATGTCCACGCGTTCACTGGAATACCAAGCTGCGACCCGTTTTCCATCACGGCCCCGCTCATTAAATCGCGATAGTACTCGGTCCAGCCATCTGTCTTCGAACGCGTGTAGCCATGCAGCTCAGCGCCGTCGGCATCGCGCTCAGGCATGACGTGGCCGCGTTGGGCGAAGTGATGGCAAACGCCGTGCAGCCATTCGTGCAGCCAAACTTCGCCGCGCGCCTCGTTTTTCCACGCTGCACTCGGTGCATTCGCCACGGCGGCGTAAGTAGCGCCGTTGCTCCAGTCGCTCGCACCCATGCCCAGTCCCCAGGCGCAACCCGGAACGGAAATGCCGCGCGCGAAATCGTGCTGCGGCCAAAAGACAAAGAGCGAATCGAATTTCCCTGGCGGCGCGAACCGCTCGAGCTCACGTCGGGTATCATCCGGCGACGGCCAGAATTCATTCCGCTCGCGCCTCGTTAAGCTGGAGAGAGATCGATTCGCTTCGATGATGGCTGGCTCGACCATCGCAGCGCCGGACGTTAATTCCGAAACCAGCTGAGGAAACCCAGCGAACGACTCCACCGCGTCGCTGATTTCCTCATCGTTCGCGATGTGATGAAACCGTTTTCCGCCGATCGTCAGCCGCACGTTCAGCTCGCGNNCGATAAACGAGCAGTAACGCTTTCCAGTTCTTCATTACCAACTCAACGCGACGCTCGCCCGCAACCGATAGTCCGGCACGATTTGCAGCGCGGTGTTATCAATCAACACCGGAAACTCCGCCGCGATTTCGCCGCTCACGTGATTGCGCGAGGCAATGATGCGCGGCCCGACGAACACGCTGGTCACGCCCGTATCCTCCGCCGGCGCGTCGCGAAACGTGTCCACATCCTTGTGCTCGCCGCTGATCGCACATTGGCATCCCACCACAACATCGCGC
>QHBL01000332.1:0-900 GCA_003244125.1 Chthoniobacterales bacterium | reverse complement strand
GCCGCCCGACGTAAACGCCCGGCCCGCCGCTCCAGCTCACATCATTGGCAAAACGGTAGTCGTGCGCGCCTTCACTGCGCCAGGTGAATTGCGCATCGGCTTCCGCGAAACAGCTCTTGTAACGCAGCGACGTTTGGCCGCCGAAGACCGCGTCATACGAGCCGCTGCCGAGCGTAAGATCGTGCCCATGAATTCCGCTCTCCGGCGCACCCGGCGTCTGCGTTTCGTGAAATTCCTCCTTTAACCGGGTGGTCGCGCCGGTGGGAAATTTCACTCCCAACAAACCGATGAGCGACGCGGTGAAATCGGGGTCGTGATCAATCGCCACCGGATTCTTCCCGTTCACATCGAACTCACGAAGCGGCGTCCACTCGTGATGCCACAAGACGATTTTCGCCAGCAACGAAGCGTCGCCGAGACCGCCGATGTCACCGTCGTTAGTTCGGAACGCCTCCGGTCGTCGGAACTCGCGGTAAATGAACGGCACATTGAGCTGGATGGCGAAATGCGGCGTTACGCTGTAGCCGGCGACCAATTGCGTGACCGAGCTGTCGAGGAATTGAGCAGCCGGATTCGCGACTTCGCGTCCATTAAATTGCAACGTGCCGAAATGAGTGAACTGCTCCGCGATTCCCGCGTACCATCCGCGCAGGAAATCCTCACCCGCCATCGCGCCCACTTCGCGCGCGTGCATCGTCTCGAGCTGCGGCGTATAGCAACCGCAGAGATCGCATGCGGGCGCGTCCACTGCCCAAAGGCAAAGGACGAAAGCGCAAATAAGGCGCAGCATAGATCGGCATTTAACTCAGACGACCTGCTGGTCAACTCCCGCGGCTCGCTAACTCTGAGGCGGCTGTGATTAAAAAGGACTAGAAACTCCTCGACTCCGCTTCGCTCCGC
>QHBL01000384.1 GCA_003244125.1 Chthoniobacterales bacterium | reverse complement strand
GCCGCGAAGATTGCGCCGTCTTCTTCGACGCGCGCACGGAGGAAATCCGCACGGTTCCGTTTCCGGCGGGCCTCGCGCTGATCATCGCGGAGTCTGGAAAAAAGCGAGAGCTGGCCAGCGGCGAGTACAACGTGCGGCGCGAGCAAACACGCGAGGCGGCGGCGGCGCTCGGGGTGCGCGCCTTGCGAGACGTGAGCTCGGCGACCCTGGCCGCGCGACGCGATCTTCCCGAGCTGCTGCGCCGCCGCGCCGCGCACGTCGTCGAAGAAAACGAACGCGTCTGGCGCGCTCTCGAATTGCTCGAGGCCGGCGATGGCGCGGGCTTTGGCAAGTTGATGAATGCCTCGCACGAAAGCTCGCGCCGCAATTTTGAGAACAGCACGCCTGAGCTCGATCTTCTCGTTTCCATTGCGCAACAGTTGCCAGGCGTTCTCGGCGCGCGACTGACCGGCGGCGGTTTCGGGGGCGCGACGGTGACATTATGCGAACGTGCGCACGCCGCGAAAGTTGCGGCGGAGTTGTCGCGGCGATATGTTACTAAGACGGCGATTACGCCACGCGTTTTCGTCTGCCGGATTGCCAATGGCGCCGCCTAAATCGGCCGGGCGCGCCTAAGGAAAACACTTAGTCGCCGCTTCACCACATTGTGGCGGCCAAAGATGCCCTCGGCCGCGAAATTTTCCCGCACGGTATGGATGATCGGAATGACAGAATGAGACCATTTAAAACGGAGCCGAACGAGCCGTATCCGATCGTCGTTCACTCGCATCTGGGGTGGGATTGGGTCTGGCAACGGCCACAACAATTTCTCTCGCGCTTATCCAGAACGCATCGCGTCCTCTTCGTCGAAGCTCCGGTGGCCGACGCCGGCGTGCGCTCCACCCGCGTCACCATGCGCGAAGTTCCTGAGTTTCCGAACATCATCGTTCTGCAAATGAAAGTGCCAGCGACGCGCTGGAATGACCTGGCTTGGGTGGATAAGGAACGCCGCCGTGTCGTGGAATCCCTTCTCGCCGGCCCGGTCGGCCGCAACTTTCTCTCACCGGTGCAATGGTTCTACGATCCGATGGCGGTGACGCCCTTCGCCGGTCATTTGAACGAGCGCGCCATCGTCTACGATTGCATGGATGAGCTGTCGCTATTCCGCGGAGCGCCGGCGGAACTGGTGCGGCGCGAACGCGAGCTGCTCGCGCTCGCCGATGTCGTCTTCGCCGGCGGTCCGAAAATCTGGAAGGCGAAACGATTGCTCAATCAAAACTGCTTTTGCTTCGGCTGCGGCGTTGATGAAAAGCATTTTGCCCGCGCGCGTGATGCCAGGCTCGCGCTGCCGCGGGATGTGGCTCATCTCCCGCGTCCGATTTTCGGCTACATCGGCGTGGTTGACGAGCGCATCAATTACGAGTTGCTGGCGCAATTAGCCGACGCAACTTCCGGCAGCGTCGTTATCGTTGGTCCATGGACAAAGGTCGAACGTGGAACCTTTCCGCAACGCACGAATCTTCACTGGCTCGGCGGGCGCGATTACGCCGAGCTGCCGGCGTACGCGAAAGCGTTCGATGTTTGCCTGATGCCCTTTGCCATGAATGAAGCGACGCGATTCATCAATCCGACCAAGGCGCTCGAATATATGGCCACAAGCCGGCCCATCGTCTCGACGCCGGTTGAGGACGTTGTGGCGCAATTCAGTAACATCGTCACCATCGCGGATGAGCCGGCGAAGTTTGTCGCCGCCTGCAAACGCGTAGCCGCGCGACCGCCGCAATCGCGCATCGAGCGCGGTCTCGCGCGCGTGCGCCGGAACTCCTGGGAATCGATCGTGGCCCAGCTCGAAGAACACATCGCCGATGCGCTCGCGACCAGGCGTGCGCTTTCCGTCACCGCGGCATGAGAAACGCGTATGATTTCCTCGTCGTTGGCGCGGGGTTTGCCGGAAGTGTCGTAGCGGAACGGCTCGCCGCCGCCTCGGGCAAATCAGTGCTGGTGTGCGACCGGCGCGCTCACGTCGGCGGCAACGCTTACGATCACGCGGATGCGGCGGGCATACTCGTCCATAAATACGGGCCCCATATTTTTCACACCAACTCGCGCGACATCTTCGAGTACCTCTCGCGCTTCACCGCCTGGCGCGCCTACGAGCATCGTGTGCTTGCGCGTGTGGAAGGCAAGCTCCTGCCGATCCCGATCAATCTCGACACCATCAACAATCTCTACGGTTTGCGGTTGAACGAAAACGAAGTGGAGCAATTCCTCGCCGACCGCGCCATTCCCTGCGCATCGCCGCGCACCTCGGAAGAGATCACGCTCAGCCGTGTCGGTCGCGATCTCTACGAGAAGTTCTTCCGCAATTACACGTCCAAACAGTGGGGACTTGATCCGTCACAGCTTGACGCGCAGGTGGCCGCGCGCATTCCGGTGCGCACCAATCGCGACGACCGCTATTTCACTGACCAGTTTCAGTCGATGCCGAAACATGGCTTCACTCGCATGTTTGAAAACATGCTCGACCATCGCAACATCGACGTTTTGCTCGGGATCGATTATCGAGAGCTGCGCGATGAGGTGAAGTTTGGTCAGCTGATCTTCAGCGGGCCTGTGGATGAATTCTTCGATTATCGTTTCGGCAGGCTGCCGTACCGCTCATTGCGTTTCGAACACAAGACGCTCGACCAGGAATGGCATCAGCCGGTGGCGGTGGTGAATTATCCGAACGACCACGATTACACCCGAGTTACTGAATTCAAACATCTCACCGGTCAGCAACATGCGCGCACGAGTATCGTTTACGAGTACCCGCAGGCGAAGGGCGATCCGTATTATCCGGTCCCGCAACCGGCTAATGCCGCGATCTATGCGAAGTATCGCGAGATGGCCCAACACCGACCAGACGTGCATTTCGTCGGCCGGCTCGCGACCTATCGCTATTACAATATGGATCAGGTCGTCGGGCAGGCACTCACCTTGTATCGCAAGCTCGCCCGAGAAGCCGAGCCAACGGAAGCGACGCCGCATCTGAGCCCGCGCACGAGCGGTCGCGGAACTCTGCTTCAGTCGGCTTGATTCAGCGGCGGTTGGCAGTGGCTTGCGATTTGCTGACCTGACCAATCGCTATGGACGCGAAAGATGATGGCAGCTTCCAGAGCTTTTTCGTGGGCGGGTTCGAGTGTTCGACTCATCGCCTGCGCAATGGCAAACGACTCGACCTCGTTAGCTCGACGCAGCACGATCGCTTCGCCGAGAGCGATTACAGGCTGCTGCAAGAGCACGGCATTTCCACCGTGCGTGAAGGTTTGCGCTGGCACCTCATCGAAGCCCAGCCGGATCGGTTCGATTTTTCGACTGTGGCCCCCATCGTTCGCGCAGCCGAAGCCACAAGCACGCAGGTCATCTGGGACCTTTGGCATTATGGATGGCCCGATGACATCGATATCTTCAGCGCCGAGTTCGTCACCCGGTTCACCCGATTTGCCTGCCGCGCGCTCGAGCTTCTGAGCAGCAGCATCCAGGCGCCTCTCATTTGCCCGGTTAACGAGATCTCGTTTTTTTCATGGGCCGGCGGCGATGCCGGAATTTTCAACCCATTCGCGCAGCATTGTGGTGACGAAATGAAGCGGCAGCTCGTCCGCGCCAGCATCGAAGCGATCGATGCCATCAGACAAATCAATCCTCGAGTTCGCATTTGCCACGTCGACCCGATGATCAATGTCATACCGAAGAATCCCACGCCGGAGAACGTCGCCGCGGCGCGCGGCTATCATGAAAGCCAGTTTGAAGCTGGCGATATGTTACTTGGTCGCAAGGCGCCAGAGCTCGGTGGGCGCGAGGAGACGGTCGATCTGATTGGCGTTAACTATTACATCCACAATCAGTGGACCTATCCTGGTGAAGGCGGCTCGATGGTCGTGCCATCCGATCCGCGCTATCGGCACGTGCGCAATCTGTTGCAGGAAAACTTTGCCCACTACGGCAAGCCGCTCTTTGTCGCTGAAACCGGCATCGAGGATGAAACGCGGCCGGCGTGGCTGCGCTACGTGTGCAACGAAGTTTACGCCGCCATCGCGGCCGGCGTGCCGGTGCTCGGCATTTGCCTGTATCCCATTCTGAATCATCCTGGCTGGGACGACGACCGGCACTGCTATAACGGCCTCTTCGATTATGCGGATGAAAACGGTACCCGCCAAGCCTATGAACCGTTAGCTCGCGAGCTGGCGCGGCAGGAGAAACTCGCCGGCGCAATCCTTGCCGGCGCACAGTTCATCGACCGCCGCGACACCGACGTCTCCGCGCTAGATTGGGCGGCGCACGTCATGGAAGAACGCACGGACGAAAGCCGCACCGCAGAGCTGGTTGGTGGAGTAATGGAGTCTGCTTAACTAACTCCCCACTACTCCATCACTCCAACTCCCCCGCTTTGCTCCTACCAGATATTCACCTTCAGCTTCTCCGGCCTCACCATCGCGCAATTATCCGGCAGATCGAAGGCCTTCTGAAATTCCGTCAGGTTCGAGAGCGGTCCGTTGCAGCGAAAGTGCGTCGGCGAATGCGGATCAGTGTTTAGCCGCAACTTCAGATCTTCCTCACGCTGATTCCCGCGCCAGACCTGCGCCCAGCCGAGGAAAAACCGCTGCTCAGGCGTGAAGCCGTCGATCTTCTGCTCCCGTGACCCGGGGTTTTTCGCGAGCGCTTTCTGTAACGCCGAGAACGCCACCTTCACGCCGCCGAGGTCCGCGATGTTCTCGCCTTGCGTGAGCTCGCCGTTGATATGCTGACCCGGCAACGGCTCGTACTCGGAATACTGCTTCACGACAGCGCTCGAACGTTCCTTGAACTTCGCCAGCGAGCTCGGTGACCACCAATTCCGCAAATTGCCCACCGCATCGTATTGCCGCCCCTGATCGTCGAAGCCGTGCGTCATCTCATGGCCGATGACTGCTCTCATCCCGCCATAGTTGACCGCATCATCAGCTTTGGGATCGAAGAACGGCGGCTGCAAAATCCCCGCCGGGAAAACTATCTCGTTTAGGTTTGGATTGTAATACGCATTCACCGTCGGCGGCGTCATGCCCCACTCGGAGCGATCTACCGGTTTGCCGATTTTCTTTAACTCGCGATCAACCTCGAAGAGCGACGCGCGAATCGCATTCGTCACATACGGTCCTCGGTCGATGTTCAACGTGGAATAATCGCGCCACTTATCTGGATACCCGATTTTGACCGTGAACGCCGCCAGCTTCTTGAGCGCCTGTTCCTTCGTCGGCTGGTCCATCCAATCCACCGACTTGATGCGTTCCGCCAGCGCTTCACGCAGATTATTCACCATGTCGAGCGCGCGCTCCTTGGCTTCCGGCGGGAAATGGTCCGCGACGTAGAGTTTGCCCAGCGCTTCACTGATCGCCCCGTCAGTCGCCGTCACCACTCGTTTCCAGCGCGGCTTCAATTGCTGCGCGCCGGTGAGCGTCTTGAGATAAAAATCGAAGTTCTCGTTCACGAAGTCACTCGACAATTCCGAGGCGGAGGAATGCACGAGATGCCAGCGGAAATACTCCTTCCAGTCCTCGATCGGCGTGCTGGCAAAAACCTTGTCCGCCGCTTTAAAGAAATCCGGTTGGCCGACATTGATGTCGCCCGGAGTCGTTAGCTTTATTTCGCCGAAGTAATCGGACCATTTGAATTTTGGCGTGAGCTTTTGCAGCGCATCCACTTTCATCTTGTTGTAGTTCTTCTCCGGATCGCGCAGCTCCACGCGCGTGCGTGAGCCCTGCGCCAGCGCCGTTTCCATCGCCATGATCTTCTGCGCGTGTCCGGTGGCATCAGCTTCAGCCTCGCCCGCCAGCGTCAGCATCTTCGCCACGTGCTGCACGTAAGCGTCGCGCAGTCTCTTTGAAGCTTCGTCCGTCTTGGTGTAGTAATCGCGATCCGGCAGACCGATCCCGCCCTGGTAAGCCTGCGCGATCACCATCGTGCTATTCTTATCGTCCTGCCCTGAGGTGAAACCGAAGAGTGAAGTCACGCCGAGATTGTGCAGGTGCGCGATTTCCTTCAGCACATCATTGCGGTCTTTGATCGAATCAATGCGTTTGAACTCATCCGCTAACGGCGTCGCCTTCGCCGCGTCGATCGCCTGCTCGTCCATGCCGCTGGCATAGAAATCTCCCACCTTCTGCACCTCCGGCGCTAGCTTCGGATCAGTAGACGTGTTCGACGCTTTGTCGCAGACTTCGTGCAGCGCGTCGTTATTCTTCTCCGTCAGCTCATTGAAGCTGCCCCAGCGCGAATACTCCGGCGGGATGGGATTGGCCTTCAGCCACCCACCATTGGCAAACATGTAAAAGTCATCCGCTGGTTTAACCGACGTATCCATGTTCTTGAGGTCAAGCGGCGGCGGATTCTTATCGATCGCCGGCTTCTCGGTCTCGCCGGCTGGCGAAGTCGCGTTCGCGCTCGTGGGTGGCGGCGGGTTCGTTTTCTCCGAAGGCATCTTCGCCGCGTCATGCACATTTGGCGGCGGCGTGGCCGTGCTGAGCGGCGGCGATTTCTGCGGTTCGCTTTGGGCGTAAACTGTTGCGATGCTAAAAAGGAGCGCGAGAGACAGGAGCTTTGGCATTCGTGAAGGAAACGCGAAAACCGTCACCTTGTCCAACGACTAACCTCCGGCTCACGTTTACCTCTTTGCGCCGACAGTTCACCTCCTTGCGCCCCGACAGTTCACCGCTTTGCGCCCCGACCGGTTACCGCTTTGTCGTTCCGACCGGTTTACCTCTTTGTCATCCCGACCGAAGCGAAGCGAAGTGGAGGGATCCCGTTGCAGTAGCGTTAAGCTAATTTCAGCGGGATCCGACCGACTCCGATCGGGATAACCCTGAGCGTGAATGGATGAACCGTGCGATAATAAGGATGAGTCCGCAATGGCATCTATCCTGCATCCAAAAGCCATGATGAAAATCGCCACGGTCCTTTGCGCACTTTGCCTGGCCGTCTGCGGAAATCTCTTCGGCGCCGTCGAATGGAAGGTCGTCAAAATCGGCGGCCGCGACTTTCTCACCATCGATAATATTGCCGCTTTCTATGGCTTTCCGCAGCCTGCCTTGGAAGGCCGCAATATTCACCTGCGCAATGAGCGCAGCGATCTCGTGTTCACCCTCGACAGCCGCGAGATGATGGTGAACGGCGTCCGCAATTGGCTCTGCTTCCCCGTCTTTGTTCATGATGGCAAAGTCGTCGTTTCCCGCATCGATCTGGCCAAGACGCTCGAGCCGCAATTGCGCCCAAACATGATCGGCAGCCTTCCGCATGTGCAAACCATCGTGCTCGATCCTGGCCACGGCGGCTTCGACAAAGGCGCGGTCAGCTCCTACGGCTACGAGAAAGACTACGCGCTCGACGTCGCGCGGCAGCTTCGCCCTTTGCTTCAGGCCAAAGGATTTCGTGTGCTCATGACGCGTGAGAGCGATGTCTTCGTTCCGCTGGAAGTGCGAGCGCGCGTAGCTAACGAGACGCAGTACTCAGTCTTCGTTAGCCTTCACTTCAATGCTACTGACAGCGATGCTTCCGCCACCGGGTTCGAGATTTACTCACTCACCCCACGCGGCGCGCCTTCCACTTACGAGGACAATCTCACGCTCGCTTCCATTAACATCCAGAACGGCACCGGTGAAGATGCTGCCAGCGTCGAATTATCGAGCTGTATTTATCATGCGCTCGTCGGCCAGGTGGGCGAGTTCGATCGCGGCATCAAGCGCGCCCGCTTTGCCGTGTTGCGACTGACGAAAATCCCGGCCGTGCTCGTGGAAGGCGGTTTCCTCACCGAGCGAGGCGAGAGCCGGCTTATTGCCAGTAGCGAATGGCGTAAGAAATTAGCTGATGCCATCTGTGCCGGAATCGATAACTTCCGCACTCTGGCCGAAACGAAGAAGCGCCCGATGCTGGTGGCCGATTATCGCCGGCAAAGTATCGAGGTCGCCGCGCGCGAGAAACAGCCTGCGCCGTCAGCGCCACCCGTATTGTCCTTGCAAGTTACCACTCCCACAGCCGATGCTGCTTTCCATTCTCCGGAAGCAACTCCGAGCGCTCAAAAGACGCCGGGACCATCCCCTATCGCGTCGAGCCCCCCGGAGCCCTAACCTCTGTGGCGAAGTTCGCGATGCGTTCCTAGCTCGCACCATTGTTTTCCGCTGGACATTTGGCGATACCATCACAAACAAACGAAAGAACATATGAAATATTACCTCGGCTGCTTCGTCGCCGTTTTCTTTAGCGCGATCACCATTTCCATGGCCGCGCCAGATAACGACGCCTTGATTGCCAAAAAAAGCCGCCTGGCAGGCCTTCAAAGACAAGAAGGGTGACGACTTCCAGAAATTCGTCTCGCCCGACTTCGTTGCCGTGTACGCCGAGGGTGTGATGGGTCGCAAGGACGAACTCGACAGCATGAACAAGACGACCATGAACTCGTTTTCGCTCAGCGATTTCAAAGTCGGCATGCCCGACGCGGACACAGCCATCATTTCCTACAAGGCGAAGCTCGATAGCTCAATCTACGGGAAGGACAATTCCGGCAATTACTACGCAGCCATTTTTGGCACCGGAAAAATGGCGACTGGCAGGCCGTCTTTCATGCTGATGTGAAGGAAGCCGAGGGCGCGAAATAGTTCCGCCGCGCGTCAGCACACACGCGGGCGCGGTTCTTCTCCGCGGTGGGTCGCCGGTGTTTTCGATGGCACCGGTGCTCGGGATATCCCGCCGCTTCCGGGAAGGAGCGCGTCCGGCAACTTGTCACTTGTCACTCGCCACTCGTCACTCTAGCGTAAGCCAGATAAGCGGGGGAGCCATTGGCTGAGAGTCTGGCACGCGAGTGTCGGTGACCCCTTGAACCTGATGCGGGT
>QHBL01000107.1 GCA_003244125.1 Chthoniobacterales bacterium | reverse complement strand
CGCGTGCAGCGCGTCCCCGCCACGGAAGCGCAAGGTCGCATCCATACCAGCACCGCGACGGTGGCAGTGTTGCCGGAAGCGGCGGAAATCGACTTCGAATTAAAGCCTGAGGAAATCCGAATCGAAGTTTGTCGCGCGGGCGGACCTGGCGGGCAAGGCGTGAACACCACTGATTCCGCGGTGCAGGTTTTGCACATTCCCACTGGAACGATTGTGCGTTGCCAGGACGGGCGCAGCCAGCAGAAGAACAAGGAGAAAGCACTG
Organism: Chthoniobacterales bacterium; assembly: GCA_003244125.1. Next base: position 3,918 of record QHBL01000107.1, on the reverse strand, counting down.
AATATTCTGCGTTCGCGCCTGCTGGAAGTGAAGCAGCGCGAAGAAGCGGAGAAATATGCCGCGCATCGTAAAAGCCAGATCGGCAGCGGTGGCCGCGAAGAAAAAATTCGCACTTACAATTTTCCGCAAAACCGCGTGACCGATCACCGCATCGGGCTAACGCTTTATAATCTCGACCGCGTCATGGAAGGCGATCTAAACGAATTGATCAGCGCGATGCAGGTGGCGGATTTGGCGGAGCGGTTAAAAGAATCGGCCTCGACGGCATGACTTCTCCGCTCTCCGAAGAAGAATCCTGGCTCGAGCAATGTCGCGCGCAACTGAACCCAGATGTGATGCCGCGGATCAAATATGGCTTTTGACAGTCCACAAACCGGTCCTCGACGATGTCTGGTTTCGCGCCTTCGCTGCCCGCCTAACCTCGGCTACCGACGAGAAAGTGACGAAAAATTACGGCGGCAACGATGACCGTTCTTAAAGTCCTGGAATCGACCAGGGCGTATTTTGAGAAACGCGGAATCGAGAATGCGCGCTTGAATGCCGAACACCTGCTCGCGCACGCGCTTGGAAAAAAGCGACTCGATATTTACCTCGATTTCGAGCGCGACCTGGCAGAGCCGGAATTGGCCCCTTTGCGTGAGCTGGTTCGACGCCGCGGGCAAAACGAACCGCTCCAGCACTTGCTCGGAACAGTGGAGTTTTGCGGTCAGATTTTTCTTTGTGATAAACGCGCGCTCGTGCCGCGGCCGGAGACGGAGCAACTGGTCGAGCTGGTGCAATCGAAAATCGAAAATCGAAAATCGAAGATTCTCGACGTCGGCACTGGCTCGGGGGTGATCGCGCTGGCGTTGGCGCGGAAATTCCCGGAGGCGGAGATCGTCGGTAGCGACATTTCCGATGAGGCATTGTCGCTGGCGCGAGAGAATGCGACGCGGCTCGGGATCGATCGCGTTCCGTTTGTGGTAGGCGATCTGCTGAAGGGAATCGGCGGCGAGTTTGATATGATTGTTGCCAACCTTCCCTACATATCCCGCAACGATCACGACCAGCTCGCGCCCGAAGTGTTGCACGATCCCGAGGCTGCCCTGTTCGGGGGCGAACGCGGCGATGAGACCGTGCGCCGGCTCATCGAGGACGCGCCGACGCGAATGCGCGCCGGTGGGTTGCTCGCACTCGAGATCGGGCTCGGCCAAGCCGAAGGGCTATGCGATTTTGCCCGCAGCAAAAACTATCGCGACATCGAGGCGAAAAACGATTATTCAGATGTGACCCGGTTTCTCTTCGCGCGTCATGGATAAAATTCTCGTGCACGGCGGAAATGCGCTTGCTGGTTCCATCAAGATCAGCGGTTCGAAAAACTCTGCCCTGCCCATTCTCGCCGCTACGCTGCTCACGCGCGATCCGTGCATTCTCCGGCGCGTGCCGGACTTGAGCGACACCAATTACATGCTGCAAATCCTGCGGCATCTCGGCGCGGAAGTGGAACGCGCCAGCGGCACCGTCAGCGTTACGGCAGAGAAAGTGGAATCGATCGCGCCCTACGATGTCGTGCGCAAAATGCGCGCCTCCGTTTGTGTGCTCGGCCCGCTGCTGGGACGCTGCAAGGAAGCGACGGTATCGCTTCCCGGGGGCTGCGTCATCGGCGATCGGCCGATCGATTTACACCTGAAAGGATTTGAAGCGCTCGGCGCTGCGGTGCGGGTGGAAGGCGGCAACGTTAAAGTGTTCGCGCCGAAACTGACCGGCGCGGTGATCAATCTGCGCGGCAAATTCGGACCCACTGTTCTCGGCACGGACAATGTCATGATGGCGGCGGCGCTGGCCGATGGCACCACCGTCATTGAAGGCGCCGCGCAGGAACCGGAAGTCTGCGACCTGGCTGATTTCCTCAACAAAATGGGCGCCAAGATCGAAGGCGCAGGCACGCGCCGCATCATCGTCGAAGGCGTAAAGGAATTGCACGGCGCGGAGCACGATGTCATTCCCGATCGCATCGAGGCTGGCACGTTTCTCGTCGCCGGTGCGATCGCCGGCAAAGGCGTGACGTTGAAACGCGTCGAGCCGAAACATCTCACCGCCATCACGACCGCGCTGACCAATTGCGGATTTAAAATAGATACAGCGGATGCCACCATCACGGTTTCGCCCAATGGCGCGCGCAAACCGCTCGAGATCGTGACCGAACCGTACCCTGGTTTCCCCACCGACATGCAGGCGCAAATGTGCGCGCTGCTTTCCACGACTGAAGGCATCAGCGTTATCACGGAGAATATTTTTCCGCAGCGTTACATGCACGTGGCCGAGCTAAAGCGGATGGGCGCGCACGTGCAACTCGAGGGACACACCGCGGTGATTCAAGGCGTCCAGCGGCTCACCGGCGCACCGGTCATGGCGAGCGACCTGCGCGCTTCAGCTGCTCTTGTGCTGGCGGGATTAACGGCGGAGGGAATCACTGAAGTGAGCCGGGTTTATCATATCGACCGCGGCTACGAGCATCTCGATGAAAAATTGAGCGAGCTCGGCGCGCACATCGAGCGCGTGAAGGGATAAGGCGCGCAGGCTCCCATTTCCTGGGCCGTGAAGACGGCGAAGGACCTCACTTCGGGCGAACAGTTAACGCGACAACTTCGCCCCGATTTTTTGTCAGGTTCCTCGCTCCGCTCGGGATGACAGAGGGGTGGATCGCGCTACTCTAAGACATGGAAACCATTCCACCTGCTGTACCCGCCACTCCATCACAGACCCGCACGTGGTGTGTGCTTTGCCACGCCAGCGCGTTGCTCGGTTTGTTCTTTCATTTTCTTGGTCATTTGCTCGGGCCGCTCATCGTCTGGCTGGTCAAACGCGGCGACGCGGCTGAGATCGACGCCCACGGGAAAGAGTCGCTGAATTTTCAGCTCTCGATGCTGATCTACGACATTATCGCGGGCATTCTTTGCCTCATCGTTATCGGCTTCCCGCTTCTGGTCATCCTTTGGGTGGTGAACACCGTGCTTGTTATTATCGCCTCCATCCGCGCCAGCGAAGGACAGTTTTACCGGTATCCATTTACCATTCGGTTCCTGAGCTAGTGCTGTAGCCGCTTCGCTGTGCGAAGCGAAGGTTGCGTGTCGCAGCGTTACGAACCTGGCAACATCGGCTTGGCGCGTCGCCCACAGGCCGCGGCTACAGGTCACCACGGAATCTCTTTGCGATGACGCAAAAATTTACCCGTGAGATTCTGCGGCGCATCAACCGCCAGCCAGACGAGATCGACCGCTGCGTCTGCCACTGATTCGCGCGCATTCGGCCCGCCCATGTCGGTGCGGACCCAGCCAGGGCAAACGCAATTCACGGCCAACTTCGGCAGCGCCGCCGCGAGCTGCACCGTCACGCTGTTGAGGGCGGTCTTGGAAATGCAATAAGCCGGCGCCCAGCCATCGGCGCCGCCATCGAGCTGGCCGCCACCGCTGGAGACATTCACGATGCGCGGACGCTGCGATTTTTTCAGCAGCGGAAGGAATGCCTGCGAGACGAGCAAGGGGCCGAGCGCGTTCGTGCGCATCGTCTCGTTCCACTGCTCCGGCGTAGTTCGCAGAATCTCTTCGTCGCCCTCTGCGATAATGCCAGCGTTGTTGAACAGCACATCGAGGTGATCGGCCTCGCGCGAGAATTCCTCGGCGGCACTGCGGATGCTCGCCGCATCGGCAACGTCCATCTTCAGAAACCTTCCGCCGATCTTCTCCGCTGCTTCGCGCCCGGCTCGCTCCTTACGCGCACCGAGGAACACGCGCCAGCCTTTCGCCGCCAGCTGCCGCGCCACTTCGAACCCGATGCCTTTGTTTGCGCCGGTGACTAGTGCAATTTGAGCGCTCACATGGAAGGGAAACAGGATTAACGAATCAACGTTCTGAATTTAATCCCGTTAATCCTGTCTAG
>QHBL01000134.1 GCA_003244125.1 Chthoniobacterales bacterium | reverse complement strand
CAGCGGCAGAAGTTACCAGAACTGCCGTGTCCTGGAAGTGCGGCCGGACCGTATCCGCATCAGCCACGCGACGGGCGTGACGAGCATCGACTTTGAAGATTTGCCCGAGGACATTCGCCAGCGCTACCACTACGATCCGGCAAGCGCAGTCGAGGAGCGGCGCAAGACTGCGGTCGCAGCCCGCGATGCGCTAATCGCCGCGGCCACAGGAACACCGGCGCAAGCTGTGGCGACAGCTTCGGCAACGCCTTTACCGTCGCCTTCGAATGCGCCTGCGCCGGGCCCGCCGCGCATCGTGCTCGGCTCACTCTGGGACACGAAGGTGCAGGGCGCCTCGGAGACGATGCGCGACTTGCACCGTTTGTTTTCTCCGCACGCCAAAGCCTCGCCTGATATCAATGCCGGCGCGCAGTTGATGATGGCTGATGGAATTCCCTACCTTTGCCCGCTGCGGGTAGCCGAAGAACGGCTGCATGTGGCCGGCCGCGTCTCCAGCAGGACACTGATTTTCTGTCCCGGCTTCCCGAAAGGCTCCATCTACTTTCACAGTTACGACGGAAACTTCGAAGATCGCTATAACCGGATGTATATCGTCGTCGATTCAGCCGAGCAGCTACTGAGTGTGCAACTGGTGGATGAATCACCTGACGCCGGCGCCCACATGCGCTGGGATAAGAACTGGTTCTGCTATAACTTCGTCAACTATCGGGTGAAGACGGTGCCGCGCCTTGAGATTGCCCACGAACTAAAGGAAGTGCAGCGTGATCTGTTTCGCGTCGACAGCGGGCTGCACGATCCCGGTTTTACCAAACCACGCCGCGCCGAACCACGAACGCTCGAAGTCTCGCGCTGGTATGTGCCGCGGCCATTCGTGCAACTAATTCTGCATTGTATCTCGAAGGCAATGTGATCGACTCAAGGTGCCAGTAGTGAGCGACCGATCTCGGCGAGCTTTGTGCAACCACACAACAACATCGCTTCATCGAGCTCACGCCGCAGAATCTCCAACACCCGCGTAGCTCCTTCCTCGCCTGCTACCGCCAATCCCCACAGAATCGGCCGGCCCACCAGCACGGCACGCGCACCGAGTGCAATCGCTTTCAGGACATCGGACCCGCGACGGATTCCACCATCGACATAAACCTCGCACCGATTGCCCGCGGCATCGGCGACTGGTCCCAGCACTTCACAAGTAGCCGGCGCGGTATCAAGCTGACGGCCTCCGTGATTGGAGACTACGACCGCCTTCGCGCCGTGTTCAGCCGCGCGCTGTGCGTCGTTAGCTCGACAAACTCCTTTCACCACTATCGGCAATCGCGTCGAGCTGCAGAGCCAATCGAGATCATCGAGACCAAGATCACTTTTGAAATGATCGCGCACATAGGCAGCCAGACCCGACCCGCTCACCGCCGGCAGATTGCCTTTGCCGAGTGGCGCGAGGTTCGCCACCGCCAGACCATCCGGTAAGGTAAATTTGTTCCGTGCGTCGCGTTCGCGCGTGCCTAACCCCGGCGCGTCCACCGTCAGCACGATCGCTTCAGCTCCGGCGGCTTCGGCCCGTTGCACTAGCTCGGCTGTAACCGTGAGGTCCTTGTAAATGTAAAGCTGAAACCATCGTGGGCTGCCCGCTTCGGCAAACACCAGCTCCATCGGCGTGTTGGAGAGCGAGCTTAGGATAAACAAAGTCCCAGCCGCCTTCGCCGCTCGCGCTGTCGCGATCTCACCGTCTTCGCAGGCGAGCTTATGAAAGGCGGTAGGCGCCACCGCGATCGGCATCGTGATTGGCTGACCAAGCACCGTCGTGCGCAGATCGCGTTCTCCCACACCTGCGAGCACGCGATAGTAAAGCTTCAGTCGCTCCCATGCCGCGGTGTTCTCGCGCAAGGTGAATTCATCCAGCGCTCCGCCTTCGTAGTAATCCAGGACGCTCTTAGCCAGACGCGCACGAGCAGCACGGGCGTAATCAGTAACGCTGAGAAGAGGATCGATATCCATATCGCTCGTTCCTGGAGGATCGCGGTGAACCTAACGGTGCTTGGGGCGGCGGCATGTCCTTTGTTCTTACTTCGTCGCGCAAACTTTGCCGCTCTTTGGGCGTGGCTGGTCAGAGCGCGGAATCTCTGCTAGTAAGCGCGAGCGATGGAACTTCAGCAGACATTAGCGAAATCGGCGGGGCTAAGCGGCACGTCCTTGCACACGGGGGAGAAGGTGACGCTGAAGTTGCAGCCAGCGCCGGCGGATCATGGGATCAAGTTCAAACGCAAGGATCTGGCGGATGAGCCGACGATCGATGCGACGATCGCAAACCTGAAGACGGTCGAGCGCGCCACGACCATCGGCGAAGGCGCGGTGCGGGTGCACACGGTGGAGCATGTGCTTTCGGCGCTGAACGCGATGGGCGTGGATAACGCGGTGATCGAGATGGATGCGAATGAGCCGCCGATCGGCGATGGGAGCGCGGCGCCGTATGTCGAGGTGATCAGGAAGGCAGGGACGGTGGCGCAGGAGGCGCCAAGGCGTTTTTTTGATGTGCGCGAGCCGTTGCACATAGAGTCGAAAACGGGATCGCTGCTGGTGCTGCTGCCGGACGCGAAGTTTCGTGTCTCCTGCACGCAGGCGGGGCCCGACAATCGCTTCACCCAGTTTTTTTCGACGGAGATCACGCCCGCCATTTTCGAGCGGGAGATCGCGCCGGCGCGGACCTTCGTCTATTACGAGGATGTCGCGCCTTTGATGGAGAAGAACCTGATCAAAGGCGGGAGCCTGGAGAACGCGATCGTCGTCCGCGGCGAGTCGGTGCTGAGCAAGGAGCCGCTGCGGTTTCTGGATGAGTTCGCGCGGCACAAGGTGCTCGATATCGTGGGCGATCTGGCGCTGGTCGGGACGCGGATTCGTGGCCATGTGGTGGCGGTCAAGCCG
>QHBL01000143.1 GCA_003244125.1 Chthoniobacterales bacterium | reverse complement strand
TCATTCTGAGCGGAGCGAAGAATGACAGCGCTGCTTGAGAATGCTAAAGCGTGATGTCGCTCGGTGCCGCGTCCGGCGTGACGAGCAGGCGCATCGGGATCATGGCCGACTCGAAGAAACCATGGCGCCTGAAGAAAGCCTGCGATTTGATCTCCGGCCGGTCGGTCAGGAGCGTGATGCGAAGGAAGTTTTTCTTCCGCGCAAACTCGATCGCGTGATCGAGCAATTGCGAGCCGTAACCGTGATCGCGGTAGGATTTGTGAATGACGAGGTCCTCCAGCAAAATGACGAAGCCGCCTTCCGCCGTGCTGATAGTGAAGAGCAGATTAATCATGCCGACGATGGAATGATCCCGGCGCAGAACGAAGACGCGACCGCGATTCGGTTCCTCGAAAATCAGGCGAAGGCCGCGGAGTTGTTTTTCCTTATTCGGGCGGAAATCGCTTTCTTCGCTGAAGAGTTCACCGAGCAGCTCGGACAATTCATCCAAGTCTTCGGCCGTAGCTGGCTCGATGACGACATTACTCACGCTGGGTTTATCCCAGAAAAACGGGGCCGGGGCAACCTGCGCTTTTCTTTGACAACACAGAGACGACTTCTACCTTTGGCATCCGCTCAGCGGCGCACGGGATGAAACGCACCTATCAGCCATCGAAACGGACGCGCAAACACCAGCACGGTTTCCGCGCTCGGATGAAGACCAAGGGCGGGCGCGCCACACTCGCGCGGCGAAGGCAGCGCGGGCGTAAGCGTCTTCTCCCGAAAGGCGTGGAAATCCCGTACGCGCGGCATACGCAGGCGTAAGCTAGCGACAGTCCTTCGCGTCACGCGCGCGTTGCTTTTGAGGGCAGCAATGGACCGTCGCGATCGTGTCTAAGTGTTCGCTGAGGTCCCTCGCCTTCCGCTCGATGACCGGTTAGGCGGCCGGTTTGACGCGCCGGAGGCCGACGGCTAAATTCGCTTCAGCCCGGACAGCTCGGGCGAAATTTTCCAGGATCGAGGTGAATTGATGCCAGAAGTTATTGTTCGAAAAGGCGAGCCGGTGGATCGAGCGCTCAAGCGGTTAAAGAGCAAGCTCGACGCCGAGGGTATCCTCGATGAAGTGCGGCGGCTGCGCGCGTTCGAAACGCCGTCGCAGAAGAGTCGGCGAAAAGCCAAGGCCAACGCGAAGCGGGGGCGGACAAAATTCCGGTTCAATCCGAACGGCTGAGCGAACTCACGCGGGTCGATATTGTTATCCCAGAAACGCGGCGACGAGCCGCGTTTTTCCTTTTCACCGGATACTTATCGACAAGCGATTCGGCCGGAGAGAGCGGCGCTCCAGCATTTTGCTCTTCAAAACGCCGCCGCAGGCTCTTTTGCATCGACTCTGCCTAAAGCGTGGCTTATCAGATTGGCATGCGCTCGCTGCCGATCGCGCTTTTCATTTTCGCGGTCGCCCTCGCCCGGAGCCTCGCGGTGGAACCGGGCGATCCCGTCGACACGAACATCGCGCGAGTGCCGGTGGAATCGACCGCGCTGGCGAGCGTTGGCTACAGCAGGCATTTGCAAGTGCTGGAGGTCGAGTTCCGCAACGGCTCGATTTATCGCTACACCGATGTGCCGGAAAACGTGTTTCACGAGCTCGTCGTTGCCGCCTCCAAGACCAGCTACTACGACACCAACATCAAAGGCCATTACCGCGCTTACCATGTGAAGACGTCGCCGTGAGCCCGAGCGTGGATATTCAACAACACCGCACGCGACCCATCACTCTTCGCCATCAAAGTAATCCGTCTCGACGCCTTTAACGATGACCGATCCCGAGCCTTCTTTTAGCACCGCCCATTTGCCGCTGTCAGGATAATAACAGGAATCGTTCAGCGGATTATCGGCGATGACGTAGTAGACGAAGTCTTCCTCTCCCGCGCACGAGAGTTGATGAGCTTCGCCGGGTTTGAAGAGGAAGGCGTCGCCCGCCGCCACGCGCGTCACGCCTGATCCATCACGCACGTCGCCCCGGCCGGAAAGAACGAGATAAAGCTCCCATTGCGCCGATTCGGCGTGGAAAGGGCAATACGATTTGCCCGGTGGAATGCGCGCAAGCATCAAGTCAAAGGGATGCCGTTTCCACAGATCGAGCGAGCTGACTTCACGCCCGAGCGCGACCGAGATCTGTTTCACATATTTGTGAAACTTGCCGCGGGGCGAGCGGCGCTCCTCTTCGGGAACGTCTTGCAAAGTGATCTTCTTCATCGCTGACGCTTGGCGTGTGCCTGGAAAAGCGCAAGTAGCGCTGGGCGCAGCCTGGGCTTGGCAGTGTTGATCTGCGAGCCGCTGCTCCGAGAACGCGGCTACCTTAGCTAACGCCGGTGCGCGAAGCTATCGTGCCCCGGCTCACGCACGTTCAGCGCCGCCGCGGGAGCTGAAAACTCGAATCCTCGTAGGATGCGCCGACGAAAATCTGTGTCTTATCGTTGCCAGCTTCTCCCGTGATGTAAGTCTGCTTGGATTCGCCGCCGAATTTGCCCGTCGATCGCCCGTAGAGAAAACCGATTTCCGCCGTGGCATAGTCAAACTTTGCCGCGCCACCGGTGAGGCGCTCGAGCAGCCCCGGTTTGAGCTGAGGGGTTTTACTTTCGATCTGCGCTACTGTCTTCGCCGAGGGTCGTGCGGGCGGAATGTCCATGGGCACCATCCATTCAAACGCCATGGTGGGAGAGGCCGCGCCAGATTCGCACAAACCAGGTGATGAAGTCTGAAGCGCCGGATTGGCCAAACTGAAATCAGCGCCAGAAAAATCCTCCGCCCTGCTGCTTTGCGCCCAAAGCGCCACGCCCGCCAAACCAAGTAACGCTGCAACCCTCAATGTCCTCATCAAACAATGCACAACTGAATGAGCGCGAGCGCCAGCGAAAGTTTCGCCGGCAAGCAGGTGCGGGAATTCCACACAAACTGCGGTCTTCCTTCGGCGCATCGATTCTCTACGATGTGGGAGTGCTTCGCAGCAAAGTTCAGCTCACGATCATTGCCGTGATGGGATCGCTGGCGGTGGTTGTCTCGGCGGTCGCTGCGCCGGC
>QHBL01000110.1:3063-12326 GCA_003244125.1 Chthoniobacterales bacterium | reverse complement strand
AGCGGAGTCGAAGGATCCCGCGGCGCTACCTTAAAGGTCCCATGGCGGGATCCCTCGACTTCGCTCGGGATAACAGAAGTCGTCATTTCACCACCCAGCCATCGCGCAGTTGGATGACGCGTTTACCGTAGCCGGCGTTTTTCTCCGAATGGGTGACCTGGATGATGGTCATGCCTTCGTCGTTAAGCTTGCGAAAGAGCTCCATGATTTCTTCGCCCTGGCTGGAATGCAGGTTTCCGGTCGGCTCATCGGCGAGAAGAAGCCGCGGCTTCGCGATGATGGCCCGGGCGACACCGACCAATTGCTGCTGCCCGCCGGAAAGCTGTCGGGGATAGAGATCTTTTTTTCCGACGATCTGAAAGCGATCGAGCGTGTCGGCTACGAGGGCGGCGCGTTCGCTTTTGCTGTAACGCCGATACGAAAGCGGCATGTCGAGGTTCTCGTAAACGGTGAGGTCGTCAAGTAAGTGGTATTGCTGAAAAACGAAACCGATTTGTTCGTTACGAAGTGTCGCGCGCTCTTTCGATTTCAAACGATGCACCGCGGTTTCATCGAGAACATACTCGCCTGTCCAGCCGTGATCGTGCATGCCGAGGATGTGCAGCAGAGTTGATTTGCCAGCGCCACTCGGTCCCATGACTGAAATGAAGTCGCCCTCCTCGATATCGAGACTGATGTCGCGTAAAACGTAAAACATCTCGCCCCGCGCCAGTGGGTAAACGCGCTCGAGATGCTTCAGTTCGATGAGTGGGTTGGTCATAAAATCATCCGCGTGCCAAAGCGGTCATCGGGTCGAGTTTGGCGGCGCGGCGGGCGGGAACGTAGCAAGCGAGGAGCGCGACGAGGCTGAGCAAAACGGCAATGACGGCGAAGGTGATGGGATCGGTCGGGCCGACGCCGAAGAGCAGATTCACAATTAGTCTCGTTAGGCCGAGGGCGCCGAAGATTCCTGCGATGATGCCGGCAAGCGTCAGCGTCATTCCATGGCCAACGATCAGTCTGAGCACGTCGCGCGTCTGCGCGCCGAGGGCCATGCGAATGCCGATTTCATGCGTGCGTTGCGCGACCAGTTGCGCGAGTACGCCATAAATTCCAATCGCGGCCAGAACAAGCGCGAGGCCGGCGAAAATCCCGAGAAGGAACATCGAGAAACGCCGCAGCGAAATCGAATCGGAAAGCAGTTCTTCCATCGTCGCGATGTTGAAGACGGCCTGATCGGGATCGAGCGCGTGAATCTCGTGACGAATAGCTGCGACCATGCTGTTTGGCTCCGCCCGCGTCCGCACCGCAAGTGTAAGGGACGACGCCGGCATTTGCGCGAGCGGCACATAGAGCGCGGCGGTGCCGGGTGTATCCAAACCATATTGTTTCACATCACCGACCACGCCCACCACCGTGCGCCACGGCCTTTGCTCGGCCGGTTCGGAATTGTAAAAGCGCAAACGTTTCCCGCGCGCGTTGTCGCCCGGCCAGAGTTTGCGCGCGAGCGCGTCGCTCACCAGCACGGCAAAAGGAGTGCCGGCTCTATCTTGCTCGGTCAACAAACGTCCACTGAGCAACGGCATCGCCATCGTGCGCGTGTAGTTAGGCGTGACGATGTTGTTCTCGACATCGGGATGCTCGCCCGGCCGACGCGCCTGCCCTTCGACTTCGATCGTGCGCTGATCGAAGTTTTCGCTCACGGGCAGGACACTTGTCAGGCCGGCGGCTTCCACGCCCGGCAGGACGCGCAACCGTGCCAGCAGACGATCGTAAAAACTCTGCCAGTCTTCCGCCTTCGGATATTTCGCCTGCGGCAGCCAGACATTCATGGTTACGAGCCTTTCGGATTTGAATCCAGGATCCACCGCTCTGAGCCGGAGAATGCTTTTTATCAATAACCCCGAGCCGATGAGCAAAATCATCGCAAGCGCGACTTCGACGATGACGAGCGTACTGCGCAAGGGACTGCGCGTGGAACTGGCCCCGGCGTTGCGACCGCCTTCATTCAACGTTCCGCTCAAATCGCTGCGAGTGGCGCGCAAGGCCGGCGCGCATCCGAAGAGCACACCCGTAAGAATCGAAACGACAAAGGTGAACCCGAGCACGCGTCGGTCCAGCGCGATCGCGCCCAACATTGGAAAAATCCGGGCGCCGAATTTTTCGATCAGGCTCGTGCTCCAAAGCGCGCCCATTAGACCTAAGGCACCGCCGGCCAGCGCGAGCAAAAGGCTCTCGGTTAGAAATTGCCTGACAAGTCGTCCGCGCCCAGCCCCGAGCGCCGCGCGAATCGCCACCTCTTTGTGACGGGCAATGGAACGCGCGAGCAAAAGATTCCCGACATTCGCGCAAGCAATCAGAAGGAGGAGCGCGACTGCGCCTAAAAGCATGAGCAGCGCCGGTCGCACCGGACAGACCAGATCGTCGCGCAACGAAACAAGCCGGATACCGCCGCCCGCATTCGTGGTCGGATGTTCCTGCTCGAGCTGGCGCGCGATGAGATTGATTTCTGTTTGCGCTTCCTGTTGCGTCACGCCCACCTTCAATCGTCCGATGGCGCGCAGATGGCGGCTGGCGCGTTCTTTCTCCTCCGGCAACTCGGCGACCGGGCGATAAAATTCCGCAGGATGATCGAGCAAACCAGCCGGCAAGGAATGGAAGTCCGCCGGCATGACGCCGATAACAGTGTAAGGGCGTCCGCTCAGCATCAGTGTCCGCCCGACCACGCCCGGGTCGCCGGCGAAACGCTGCTGCCACAGTCCATAGCCGAGCACTGCGACGTAATCTTTTCCTTCTGTTTGTTCTTCCGCCGTGAAGACGCGGCCGAGCAACGGCTGGCCTCCCATCACGCGAAAGAATCCGTCGCCCACCTGTGCCCCGGAAATGCGCTCCGGTTCACCTGCGCCCACCAGCACCGGCCGAAAACTCGCGTACGTGCAGATTTCCTCGAAAACATGATTACGCACGCGAAGGTCCGCTATGTCGGTGGCGGATACTTGACCGCGATGGATGTTTTTTGCGGAGGCCTCACCCCAAGCGAGGACGATCCGCTCCGTTTGATGGTAGGGCAGCGCTTTCAGCAAGACTGCGTTGATGACGCTAAAGACCGCGGTGTTGGCACCGATGCCGAGCGCGAGTGAGAGCACAGCGACGGCAGTAAAGCCAGGGCTCTTCAACATCATTCGCAAGGCAAACCGAAAATCTTGGAGCAGCGTTCTCATGATGGTCAGCCATTGTGGGCGAGTGCCGACATTGGATCAGCGCGCACAACGCGCGCGGCTGGAATGTAGCTTGCGAGCAAGGCGACGGGCCCCAGTGCAAAGGTGACGCCGATGAACGTGCTGAGATCGAATGCGCCAACGTTGTAGAGCATGGCGCCGAGAGCGCGCACGGAGGAGATGGCCAAAATCAACCCAATGGCTGTGCCGATGGCGATCAACTTCATCCCATGGCCGACGATGAGGCGCAGAACATCGCGCCGTTGCGCGCCGAGCGCCATGCGAACGCCAAGCTCATGCGTGCGCTGCACGACGAGAAACGACATTACGCCGTAGATTCCGACCGAAGCGAGGATGAGCGCGACCGCGGCGAACACGCCGAGGAGAACGACTGACAGCCGCCGGGGCGCGACCGAGTCGCCGGCGATTTGCTCGAGCGTTTTGATGTTGGCCAGCGGCTGTTCGGGATCGAAGGATTGCAGTTCGCGGCGGATGGACGAAACGAGAGCACGCGGATCTTTCCGGCTACGCGCGGCGAGTATCATCCCGCGATAGGGACGCTGCTGATGCACGAGATAATATTCCGGTTTCGCCTCCGCATCGAGACCGCGATGGCGAATATCGCCAACCACGCCGACGACCGTAAACCAATCGATCTTGGCCGGATCTTCGTCGTTGAAGTTGATCCGTTTGCCTAACGAGTCTTCGCCTGGCCAATACTTGTTAGCCATGGCTTGATTAATGATGACGACTTTGGGCGCATCCGCGTTATCGGCTCCATTGAAGAAGCGTCCCTTCAGGAGCGGCGTTTCGAGGACGCGGAAGTAATCGGGCGTGATGACACGAAGCTCTTCGTCCGGGAAAACGTTGGTCTGTTTCTCATCGCGACCTTCGATGTGGAAGGAGCTGTCGCTGTTCGATCCGCTCAGCGGGAGGATCGTGGTAAGAGCCACGTGCTCGACGCCGGGGATGCGCGCCACGCGCCGTTCCACCTCGGCGTAGAAATCGCTCACCGGTTTGCCGCGCGGATATTTTATGAGCGGCAGCGAGAGCTCCATCGTAAGGACGTGTTTCGGATTGAATCCGGGATCGACCTTTTGCAATTGGACGAAGCTCTTGATTAACAATCCGGCACTGATCAAAAGAACCAGTGCGAGCGCGACTTCGGCGACGACGAGCGAATTGCGAATGCGATTGCGGCGCAGGCCCGTGGTCGATCCGCGGCCGCCTTCCTTGAGCGCTTCAGTCAGCTCTGGATTGCTGCTCGCCAAAGCGGGAATAAGGCCGAAGAGAATTCCGGTAGAGACTGTGACGATGAGCGTGACGAGAAGAACGCGCGTATCAAGATTCGCTTCCGCGATGCGAGGGACAGTTTTTGCGCCAATTGTGCGAAGCAGCTCCAGCCCCCAGACCGCGAGCAGGCTGCCGGCCGCGCCGCCGACAATCGCGAGCAACACGCTTTCCGAAAGTATCTGCCGCAGCAATTGCATTCGGCCGGCACCGAGTGCGACACGAATGGCGAATTCGCGCTCACGACCGCCGGCGCGCGCGAGTAGCATCGTGGTCAGGTTCGCGCAAGCGATGAGGAGAACGAGCCCGACCGCGCCAGACAAAATCCACAAGGCGGTCCGCATCCCGCCGATGACTTGTTCGTGCAATGGATAGAGTGTCGCGCCGAAACGAGTTTGCGGGCTGTAATTACCTGGGAACCGCGGGATCCAATTGGCGACGATCGTGTTTAGCTCGGCCTGCGCCTGTGAGGTGGTCACGCCTGATTTCAAGCGCGCGATCACGCCGTAACTGCGCGAGCCGCGCGACTCGAGCTCGTTTTTGGTGAAGGCGATCGGCTTCCAGATATCAACTCGACCGGAAAATGTGCCGCCCTGAATGTTGAAGAGCGGAATCGGGAACTCGAATTTGGACGGCATGATGCCGATGACGGTGAAGAGGCGGCCATTGAGCGAAATCTGTTTGCCAACGAGCGACCCATCGGAATTGAAACGGCGCTGCCAGAGGCGCTCGCTGATCACGACCACACCGTCATTGCCTTCGCCATACTCGCTCGGAGTGAAGACGCGGCCGCGAACCGGTTCGACGCCGAGCAACGGAAACAAGCTCGGCGAAACAACCGCGCCTTGAATGCGCTCGAGCATTTCGCCGCCAGTCAAATTGAGGTCGACGTAATCGCATGCCGCGATACCAGCGAAACTCCGCGTTTGTTTTTCGTAATCGAGATATTCCGGCGCGGAAACAGGAATGACGTCGAGTCCCTGACCGGAAAATTTTTCCCAAAGCAAAACCAACCCACTCGGGGCTCGATACGGCAGCGGACGAATGAGAAGCGCGTTAACCAGGCTGAAGACGGCGGTGTTCGCGCCAATGGCGAGAGCGATGGTGGCGATGGCGACCAAGGTGAAAGCCGGGTTCTTGAGCAGGACACGAAACGCAAAACGGAAGTCGTTTAACATAAGATCAATCACGAAATCCCAATGACGAACGGCGAAACAACGATCAAATGACGAATGACGAAACGGACGCGCCCTTTTCGGGCTCCGGATTTCGTCATTGATTCGAACTTCTTCATTCGGGCTTCGTCATTTTCGAAAACCGGGCAACCTGAGCCCCGAACACTTTCGGGGTCGAAGGATCCCGTGGCGCTGCCTTCAAGGCGACTTCCGCGGGATCCCTCGACTTCGCTCGGGATGACATG
This sequence comes from Chthoniobacterales bacterium, assembly GCA_003244125.1. The sequence goes on along the minus strand of QHBL01000110.1, from coordinate 6,419 downwards.
GGGTTATGCCGCGACGCGATTGTCTTCCACCACGCGGCCGTCGAATAGATGCACCGTGCGATCGGCGTGCTGAGCGAAACGCACGTCGTGCGTGACCATGCAGATGGTGGCACCACCGGCGTGTAGTTCTTTCAGCAAATCCATCACCGCTTCGCCATTGCGCGAGTCGAGATTTCCGGTCGGTTCGTCGGCCAGAAGAATGGCGGGTTTTCCGGCGAGCGCGCGCGCGACGGCGACGCGTTGCTGTTGTCCGCCGGAGAGCTGGCTCGGCAAATGTTTCGCGCGATGTCCCATGCCGACGCGTTCGAGCGCTTCCGTCACCGCGGATTTGCGATCCGGTCCACTCGTCCCGCGATAAGTGAGCGGCAGCTCGACGTTTTCGTAAACAGTGAGATCGCCGATGAGATTGAAGCTTTGGAAAATAAACCCGATCTCGCGATTGCGGATACGCGCGCGTTCCGGAAAAGAAAGGTTTGCGACCTCGCCGCCCTTGAGCAGATAGCTGCCGTTACTTGCGGTGTCGAGCAACCCAAGGATGGAGAGCAGCGTCGATTTTCCGCAGCCAGATGGGCCGGCGATGGAAATGTATTCGCCGTCGCGGATATCGAGGTGAATGCCGGAAAGCGCGTGGGTTTCCACTTCGTCAGTGAGAAACACTTTGGTCACTTCCTGGAGTTGAATGAGCGGGTTAGAGCCGTTGGTGTTCATAAAGTTGAATGCTGATTTCTAAATGCTGAATGCTGATTGTTCCGGCGCGAAGATTTTCGCGCGGAGATATAAGAGGCCGCCATTATTGCGACCAATTCGTTAGCCTCACTAAGTAACGCTCGAACCTTCCCGGGGCGCATCAGTTTTCCCTCAATTATTAGCTCAAGCCACAATGCACTTTCGTCGGCTTCTTCCTCAACGGTGCCAATCTTCGAAATGAACTCTGCCTGGGAGCGCGCCCGGCAGGCGGCGCGATAGTTGGCGGCTACGCTCGTTCCGCTGCGGACCAGCTGGTTCGCGACGGCGCGGCCTTTGATTGTCTTCGGAAGTGCTTCTACCAAATTCATAATGCGAAGCGCGAAAGCTTTCGTTCGACCTTTAAGTTCATCGCCTTTCATTCAGCATTCAGAATTCAGAAATCAGCATTTAATTGAGCCGAATCCGATCGTGCGAGTCCCACGCGCTCGTGTCCGAAAGGATCACCTGGTCGCCGGGTTTTAATCCGCTCAGGATCTCGATCGAATTAACCGAGCTGCGCCCGAGTTTTACCGGTGTGCGCACGGCGTCACTGCTTCCGGCAACGAGTTTGAAAATTCCGACAGTGCTGTTTTCCTGGCCGAATGCCGGACGGCCGACATAGATCACATCGTTCAAACGCTCGAGTTCGATGGTGCCATCCACCGTTAAGTCCGGTCGCGCGCCGCGTGGCAGCTCGCCATCGATTGCCGCATCCACTTTCACTGTCCCCTGCTCCACCGCAGGATCGACTCGTGTGACGTGGCCGGTTGCGACTCCGTTGCGAGTATCGATGGTCGCTTTCTCGCCGATCTGGATGTCTTTCGCCTGCGTCTCGGCGATTTTGATTTCCGCTTTCAGTTTCGTCGGGTCAGCAACACGCGCCAGATTATCGCCCACCTTGACCCTTTGTCCGACATCGACCGGCAACTGTTGCAGCACGCCGTTCATCCCCGCCTTCACGTGCAGCGCCGCGACCTGATCGAGTTTCAATTGCGCGGCCGCCTTCAGTTGATCGACTTCGGCTTGCTTCGAGGCCAGTTGCGGATCGATCGAATCGCGCGCAAAGGTCAGGCGTTTCCCTTCAATCGCGTCGCGGTTGGATAGCTCGTCGGCTTTCACTTTTGCAGTCTTGTATTGCAGCTCAGCCACCAGCCCGTTCTTTCTCAACTGCTCGTTCGTCTCGGCCTCCATCCGCGCCTGTTCGTATTCGGAATGCACCTGGGCGGCGTTCGATTCCTGCGAAAGCAAATCGCGCTGCAAAGATGCGCGCAGCGTCGTCAATTCCGATTCCCCCGCGCTCGCTTTCGAGACCGCATCGTGCGCGGCTTGTTCCAGCTCCGGACTCGACATTTCCAAAATCACCGAGTCCGGCCTCACTTTTGCGCCCGGGCGAATGACGATTTTTTGCACCCGTCCTTCCGTGTTCGCGGCGATCCATTGAATGTCCTCCGGCACGAGCGTGCCGAGCCCGCGCACTTCGCGCACCATCGGCCCGCGTTTCACCGTATCAATCCACACCGTCGAGCGATCGACGCTCGGCACCGCCGGTTTCAGATGCGAAAGCAACACCGTGACGACGATGAGCGCCAGAACGCCGCCGGAGGCGAAGAGAATCCGACGGCGGCGCTTCTTTTTTGCGGCGTGCGGACGCGCGATGTCCATGCCCGAACTTACGGGGGTAAATCCTGCCGGGCGCACAATCGTTTCGTCCGCGCGTGCTTCGTTTTTTTGCTGACGCACCATGCGCGGATTTACAAATGTCCGATCGCGCGCAAAACATCGGCGAGCGCGTGAACGTTATTCAGCACCGGAATGGCGGCGGTGACGACGATGGCGGCAAACGCCATCGACTCGAGTCGAAATTCGCCGCGCGCTTCGTTACGAAAATATTCGCGGCTAATGTTGCGGAACGACGGCACCGTGCGCTGCGCGCAACCGCCACGGAAATTCGGGAAGGTAGCGCTGTGATACTCGCAATCGATGAGCGGGAAGGCGTTCTGCCCGGCCGCGCCTGCTCTACTAAGATTTTTCAGGGTTGTTTTCATTTTTTTCTTCTGCCAATGGGATGCAACTCGAATCGCTAACGGATTCAAAAACTTTGTTCAGTTGCCGCACCCTATTGCAATGCCCGTGCCAAGTATCAGGAGAGAGTTTTAATTCATTCACTTGCAGCGCATTACGATTGCGAGCCCAAGAAGACAAAAGAACGCAACGCGCCAGCGATGGGATTTCGCCGTCCCGAATCCGGGACATAAAACTACCACCCTAGGACTGCGGGGGAGGCAAAATCCGATGCGGCCAAAGGAAACCATGGTAAGTTTTTCCCGTAAAACCCATCTAATGTTCGAAGGGGGCACGAAAATCAGGTAGCAAGCAACAACATCTTATGATCAAACCAGCCAGCATTCCAAGTGAGCCCACTCAAATTGGAGACACCGCAAGCATTCCGGCGGACACAAACTTCGATCGCCCTTTCGCGCGCGTTTCCTGGGGCGCAATCTTTGCCGGCGCCGTCATCGCACTGGCGATTCAACTCGTCCTCACTCTCATCGGCATGGCCATTGGCCTGGCGACGCTAAGTCCAGCCACCGGTGACAGCCCGAGCGGGGCCAGCCTCGGCGCCGGCGCCG
>QHBL01000110.1:2047-3037 GCA_003244125.1 Chthoniobacterales bacterium | reverse complement strand
CTTGATTTCACTGTTTCTGGGTGGCTATTTCGCAGCCCGCCTGGGGGGAAGTTTTAACGGGTGGTTACACGGCCTGACTACCTGGGGCGTGGTGACAATCTTTACTGTTTTGTTACTTACCACTGCGGCCGGCAGTCTCATCGGCACCGCCTCAGGAATGGCGAATTTTGCTGCTAACAACAGTGGCAGAGCCTCGAATCTCCAACTTCCGCCCGCCCTGCAACAACAGGTAGATCAATGGAGCGTCCAGGCCAGCCGCGCTGCGGATCGAGCGACCACGCGGGCGCGACAAACCAATCCACAGACCGCAGAAGCGGATGCCCGGGCGGTGAGCGAGCGTGCCGCGAAGGGCGGGGCCGTGGGAAGCGGAGCAGCCGCCTTAGGTTTAATCCTCGGAGCGCTCGCGGCCGCATTCGGAGGCAAATCAGGACAGCAATATCCTGTGGTTCGCGATGCCTACCGCAGCTTCACACGGCGCGAAACGCTGTCGGAAGAAATCTGATCCTATCGCACCGCGATCCTCCACCGGATTAACGTCGCCAACTCAAGCGTTGCCGGCATTTCCACTCCTTTTCGTTGCGCATCGTGGGCGCAGGCGGTCAGGCCGCTTATCGCCAGCCCGCACCGATTTATTTCGGCAATCGTAACACAGCTACCGCTCCGCGTGCGTTCAAACGATTCGCCAGCGTGAGCGAGCCGCCATGCGCTTCCGCGATTTGTCGCGACAAGGCCAAGCCAATTCCCGAGCCACCCGGTTTGGTGGTGAAAAACGGCACGAACAGATTGGTCGGATTCATAATTCCGTGGCCGTCGTCGCGCACGATCAACTCCACGCATTCGCCGGCCTCTTTCCAGGCGATCGTTACCGCGCCGCCGGTTTCTAACGAGGCTTCAGCAGCGTTATGAAGCAAATTGATCAACGCTTGTTCGATCTGGGCCGCGTCCGCGCGCACCGAAATATCGCCATCACTTTGCACGCTCACCGGCACA
>QHBL01000110.1:0-1984 GCA_003244125.1 Chthoniobacterales bacterium | reverse complement strand
CATGAAACGGCTGAGCGATTCCGCCCGCGACGCGATCACATTCAAACCGCTGCGCGCGTCCTCCTGCCAATCGCCCGGCAACGGATCGCGCCGGATCAAATTTTCCAAACTGCCGGCGACCGATTTGATGGGCGCGAGGGAGTTGTTGAGCTCGTGGCCGAGGACGCGAACGAGGCGCTGCCAGGCGATGCGCTCTTCTTCGCGCAAGGTGCGGCTGAGATCGCGCAAAACTAACAATTCGTGGGGCAGACCGTGTTCGCGAAAACTGCTTCGACTCACACCCCACCGCCCGGTGGCGCCTGGAAACGTGAGCGTGAGTGGCATGTCCTCGTGCGCATCGATGCAAACATCGAGGCCGAGATCGCGCGCCCGGCGTCCCAGCAATTTGTCCATCGGTTGTCGTAATAAATTTTCACCGGCGCGATTAACGAGACGTAGTTTTCGCTGCGGATCGAAGGTGAAAACCGCAACATCGATTTCCGCCATGATGGTGCGCAATAGCGCGGTCGCTTCGAAGGCGCCGAGCCGTTGCACGCGCAGGGTTTCACCCAGCTCGTTGACTTCGAGCAAGGCTTCGCCGAGCGCGTCATTCTCGCGCGCGCCACGAGCACGGATGGAGTAATCGCCTTCGCGCAATGCGGCGAGTAGATTTGTGACTGTCTGCCACGGACGAATCGTATGCTCGCGCGTGCTTACGATGTAGCCCCAGGCGAAGCAGAGGATGAGTAGCGTGAGTGTCCATTGCACTTTCGCGCTGTAATCGCCAAACCAAAGCAGACAGAGCGCGACGATGGCAGCCGGCGCCACCGCGCCGAGAAGCAGCCACGTCAATCGATTCTCGTGCGAAATGCGCCGCCGAACTTTCCGCGTCGGCTTGTTAGAGCCCATACTGCTGAAGCCGCCGATAAAACGCGCTGCGGCTAAGACCCAATGCTTCCGCCGCCTGTCGCGCGTTTCCGCCCGTCCGCGCCAGGGCCTTCTTAATCAGATACGCTTCCACTTCTTCCAGGCTCATCTCTTCCAATCCGCGCGAGTCACCGCCGCCCGTCGATAATCCCAGGTCCCGCGCTTTGAGTTGCGCGCCGCCCGACATCAACACCGCGCGCTCAATCACGTGATCCAACTCGCGCACATTTCCCGGAAAGGGATGCGCCATTAATCGTTCCCGGGCCGTTTCATCAAATCCGCCGATGGTTTTGCGATAACGTTTCGCGTGCTGCCGCAAAAAACTATTCGCCAGCAGCATGATGTCTTCCTTGCGATCGCGCAACGGCGGCAGCGCGATCTCGATTGTGTTCAAACGAAACAGCACGTCCTGCCGAAATTTCGCCGCCACAACTTCATCGTGCAGGTTGGCATTGGTCGCGGAAATAATGCGCACATTCGCGTGCAAAGTTTTCGACGAACCAACGCGCTCGAACTCGCCCGTCTCGATCACGCGCAAAAGTTTTGCCTGCAAATTGAGCGGAATGTTCGCGATCTCATCCATGAACAACGTGCTCTCGTCTGCCAGCTCAAAGCGTCCGGCCCGATCCGATTTCGCATCAGTGAACGCGCCTTTAACGTGACCAAAAAGTTCGCTCTCGAAAATCGTCTCCGATAATCCGCCCATGTTCACCGTGATCATGCTGTGCGACGCGCGCGGCGAGAGCGCGTGCAATGCCTGGGCGATCAATCCTTTGCCGGTGCCATTTTCGCCCGTGATCAACACATTCGCGTCGGAGGGCGCGACGCGCGAAATCATTTCCAACACCGGCCGCATCGCAGGCGACTCCGCGATGATGTTTGGCGCGCCGCCGCGCAACAGTTGATTGGCCGCTTCCAACTTGCGGCCTTTGCGCAGCGCCGCGGAAAGCTCGATCTGCGTGCGAACAATTGCGAGCAGCCTTTCGTTGTCCCACGGCTTAGGCACGAAATCGCGCGCCCCGCGTTTCATTGCTTCCACCGCCAGATCGATGCTCGCCCACGCCGTCATCACCACGAT
>QHBL01000274.1 GCA_003244125.1 Chthoniobacterales bacterium | reverse complement strand
GCGCTCGATAAAGGCGAAGTGGACGCGGTCGCGGATTCGGAGCCGATCGGTAGTTTGTTGCTCGCTCAAGGCACAGTGAAGAACGTTGCTGATCAGGCCAGGGATGCGCCCTACAAGGATGAGTATTGCTGCGCCGTTATCGTCAGCGGCAAATTCCTCGCGGCTCAACCCAAAGCCGCGGCCGCTGCCACGCGCGCATTATTGAAAGCAGCGAAATGGGTGGAGGCAAATCCAGCGGTGGCCGCGCGCTTGTCGGTCGAGAAAAAATATCTCGCCTCGAGTCCCGAGCTAAACACGGTGGCGATTTCACACCTGCGTTACGTGCCGAGCGTCTCCGGCGCGGATGCAGCGGTGAAATCTGCTGCCGCCGAAATGAAAGTCGCCGGCATGCTCAGCTCCTCCACCGATGTGGCAGAGCTCGCCCGCCGCGCTTTCGTCCATCTCGATGGCGTGACCGATGAATGGCTCAACAGCGTCAAAGTGGAACGTGTGGCCGGAGGCCAGGTTCCGCCGAACCAGGACATTCGGCTCTTCTCTGAACTGATCCTTCAGGATAAGGAAGAGTCATGCTGCAAGGTGAGGAAGTCAGTCGCGGGGACGGAGTGAGCGCGAACGCGGTGGAAAGCGTTGACGCCCTCAGAACGAGCGGCCGCCCCATCCGCGACACGAGCAGGTTCTCGACCGCCGTCTTACTCTCGGTGCCACTCGCGGCCGCAATCGCCCTCGGCGTTCACCTCACCCTACCCACAACGCTCTTCGCCGGGGAGAATCGCGTTTACACCATTTTTCTCAGCGCCTTTCTCGCCGTCGCAGTCGTGCTCGCCATCGTGCAAAACTGGTCGCCTGCACTCCGCGGCAGAATGCGCAGCCTGCGTCCCATCTTCACCGTCGCGGTCTTGCTCCTCTGCCTCTGGGAAATCATCACCTCCGGTTTGCGTCTGCTGCCGCTTCCCTATTTTCCGAGCCCGGCCGCGGTTTTGCAAAGCATGGTCAGCGATCGCGCTCTGCTCTTCGATAGCACCTGGCACTCACTTCTCCTGCTCCTCGGCGGCTACGCCCTCGGTGTCGCCGCCGGATTTGTCACCGGCGTTTGCATCGGCTGGTCGCAGCCCGCGCGCTACTGGGGAATGCCGCTGTTGAAAGTTGTCGGCCCCGTCCCCGCGACAGCATGGATTCCTCTCGCCATGGTCGCCTCCCCGTCCGCCACATTTTCCGCCGCCACGTTGATCGCGCTCGCCGTCTGGTTTCCAGTGACAATGCTAACCGCTTCCGGCATTTCGAATACCCGGGCATCCTATCTTGATGTCGCCCGCACATTGGGCGCGCGACCGCGTTATCTCATCTTTCGCGTCGCCATTCCCGCCGCCCTCCCCAGCATTTTTGTCGGACTCTTTATGGGACTTGGCGCCTCATTTCTCACCCTCGTGGTCGCCGAAAGCGTCGGCGTAAAATCCGGACTCGGCTGGTACGTCAGCTGGGCCCAGGGCTGGGCCGAATACGGCAAAGTTTACGCCGCACTCGTCATCATGGCGGCGTTCTTCTCCACCATCATGACGCTCCTCTTCAAGGTGCGCGATCGCCTCCTCGTCTGGCAGAAAGGAATGATACGGTGGTAGGCGCATCGCTTCGGCTGCGTGGAGTGACGAAAAGTTTCCCCGCGCCCGATGATTCCAACACACGGTGCCTGGCTCTGGAAGCGATCACGATTTCCTTGAACGCCGGCGAGCTCGTCTCACTCATCGGCCCGAGCGGCTGCGGCAAATCGACTTTGCTGCGTCTGATCGCCGGACTGGACGCGCCGGACTCCGGTGAGCTGCTCGTCGGTCCTGAGCCAATCACAGGCGCGAGTGCGCAGCGCGGTTTGGTCTTCCAGGATCCGAGCTTGTTCCCCTGGTTGACCGTTCGCCGCAACATCGAAGCCGGTCTCGTCGCGCGCGGCGTGCTTAAACAGCAGCGCGCTGAAGTCGATAACTTCATGCGCCTCGTAGGCCTCGAGACTTTCGCCAATGCCTACCCGCACCATCTCTCCGGAGGAATGGCCCAACGCGTCGCCCTGGCCCGCGCTCTTATCAATCATCCCAAGGTTCTTCTCCTCGATGAACCACTCGGCGCACTCGATGCCTTCACCCGCATGCGCATGCAGGACGAAGTGCTGCGACTCTGGCAGGCGCGCCGCACCACCAGCCTGCTCGTGACCCACGACATCGACGAAGCCATTTACATGAGTGACCGCATCGTCATCATAACTCCGCGCCCGGGTCGGATCGATCAAACGATTCCCGTTGCGCTCGCTCGCCCGCGCGATCGCAGCAGTTCCGAGTTTCTACAATTGCGGGCCGAGATTCTCGAGCTGCTGCACTTCGCGGGAAACGCGTGTCCGGAGAAGCTGAGCGCGGTTACCGAGGCTCGTTAGCTCGATGTTCGGCTTAGGCAGGCGACCGGTCGAGCGCCTCGATTTCATCGTCGCTGGCGCTCAAAAATCAGGAACCACCGCGCTGAACTACTACCTTAAACGCGATCCACGCATTGCACTGCCGGTTAGGAAAGAACTGCATTTTTTCGATAACGACGCGTTCTTCACCGGCAGCACCGTCGTTAGCTACTACCGGCTGCACGAAATGTTTCCGCCCGCGCCTGCCGGCAGCATCGCTGGAGAGAACACGCCTAACTACCTCTACTCGCCGCCAGCACTCCCGCGTATCCGCGACTACAATCCCGCAATCAAGCTCATCATTCTGCTGCGCAACCCAATCGATCGCGCCTTTTCCCAGTGGAACATGCAACGCGTTCGCGGGATCGAGCCGCTCGACTTTCTCGACGCCATTTCTGCCGAACCGAACCGGCTAACCCAGCTTGATCCAGAGCAACGCCGCAAGTTCGCCTACGTCGACCGTGGACGCTACGGTGTGCAGCTCTCGCGCGCGCTCCACCTTTTCCCGCCCCGCCAGCTTCTCATCCTGAAATACGAAGAGTTCCGTGCCCATCAACCTGAGGTAGTCGAGAAGGTATTTCGATTTCTCGGTCTTAGTCCGGTTGGATTCCGTCCCATCGAAGCACACGATATTGCCTATAAGCGAAGGATTCGTGCCGGAGAGCGTGTCGCTGTGCATGAACTCCTTCGAGATGATATCGCCCGCCTCGAGCAGCTCTTGAACTGGGACTGCTCTAACTGGCGATAAGCGTGACTAACTCGGTACTCTTGGGAAGATAGCGCCACCGCCATTAAATCGGGCAATCGCGAACTGCAATCCAGTCGCGACACATCCAAAGCCGTAGCGAACACTGCGTCCAAAGTTAATCGAAGAAGCTTCGGGCATATACTTGGCCGGACACGTGATCTCACCTATGGGATAACCAAGCCAGATGATTTGGGCCAGCATTTGATTGTCGAAGACGAAATCGTCCGAGTTTTTCTCCAGCGGCAATCTCTCCAGCAGTCGCCGGGAAAAGGCGCGATAGCCGGTGTGATACTCAGAGAGCTTGGCGCTTAATAAAAGGTTCTCTGTCAAAGTAAGAGCGCGGTTGGATACATACTTCCACCATGGCATTCCACCCCGTAAAGCTCCGCCGCCAAGGATGCGTGAGCCAAGCACGCAGGGATACAATCCGCTCACTACCATGGAAGCCATCACCGGAATTAACTTCGGCGTATACTGATAGTCGGGGTGCAGCATGATAACTACGTCCGCACCGGCATCGAGTGCCAGCCGGTAGCAGGTTTTCTGGTTGCCACCATAGCCGCGGTTCTCCGGATGCACTTCTACTCGCACCCGGGGCAGCGTGCGGGCGATTGCCGCTGTCTCATCGCGGCTGGCATCATCCACCAGAATGATCTCATCCACGATCTCGTGCGCGATGACTTCTTCATAGGTCTGCCGGAGGGTCTGGGCCGCATTATAGGCAGGCATGACGATAACGATTTTCTGACCTTCTAACATCGAGAGTGGTGATCTTGCGTTAGCTTGTTCAAAAGAAGAGCTACAGATTGTCCGTTCCTTTGGCAAGCGCGCAGGAACTTACTATACACAACTAGCTGTTTGCGTGCATGGTATCCACCGCGGCCCCGCGCCACGTTAGTTCGTCGTGAAATGGTTGGAGCACCTGCAGTGGCCAGCCATGGCTGCGACTTTACTCTCGTCCTGGCTCGTGGCCGCACAGTCACGTCTGCGCCGGCAATGCGGCTTTTGGATATTCCTCCTCAGCAACCTCCTCTGGATCGGCTGGGGCTACCACGATCATGCCTGGGCGCTCATCGTTTTGCAGATTGGACTCGCCGTTCTCAACATCCGCGGCATGCTAAAACGACCGCAGTTGACAGTCATTTGCGGGACTTGGACATTCCCGCCCAGGTTTAAGGCGTCTCGACGCCGCTGAGGATTCCACCCAAATGACCAGTGAGGGTGATCGTCATTAACGCGAACAATGTCACGGGAGTGTAAGCCACCCCCGGCGTCATGTTCCTGGACCGGAGGCGCGATCGCATCCAGCAAAGAAGGAAGATCAGCGCCGCGGAGGTGAGACCGGAGATGAGATGTAGCTGCAAGTTCCCCTTCAGGGTAGCGCCTTCCAAGCTGCCACCGCCAGGCTCCCAACCCGGTGGCGAGCGCGAGCGGGATGGTCAGTGCCGCGCCGACCAGATTGTAGTACGCGACCGATGCCAGAAGCGGCTGCTTGCGCCAGCCCGCCAGGACTTCGAAGACAACGCTGGCAATAAAAAGCGCGATCGGAAAGGTCATCTTCGGGTGAACGGAACAAAAGTAGGTGTAAGTGCCGGGAGCGCCTGCGGTGATCGTGAATTCCTGGTCAGTATCTAGCGCGGTCGATTTCTTGAACCGCTTCTCCACGCTCACCACGGTGTGCGGTTCTTCATCCCGATTAATCCAGGTCACTTTCTCTCCCGACTTCACGGTTAATGTCTGCGGATAGAAGGCGAAATCCTTGATTTCTATCTTGTTTGGTGAAGTCATGCCGTTGACGTCCTTCATCTCGCCAGCGACGACGATGAAAGGCAAATTAAGGAAGTTGATGCCGCACAAGAGGGCGAGCATCTTATATTTGGAAGTAAGTCTAGTCATAGTATGAGTTGGTTTAGCTGAGAGTGGAATCGACGACGGCAAGGTTACTTTTTTTCTGCTTATACTGGACGCTGGTCAGGCCTAGCATGCTGCGCAGCTTTTCAGCTGGCACCTTCATGGGACCCGGCGACGCCGCAGTTCCCGGCGCGCGTTGGGGGAAGGCGGTCGACATTGCAGTGTGGAAAGTAATGTTGCCTTCCACCTTCTGGAGCACTTGATGAATGTGACCGTTGAGGACAGTTACTGAGCCAAAGCGTTTCAGGTAGCCCAGCGCACGTTCGCTATCACTTGTTCCCCAGCCCCATTGCGGATAGATTGTCCATAAAGGGATATGGGCGAAGACGACGATCGGGGTATCGGCGCCAAGACTTTTCACATCGGCTTCGAGCCATTCGAGCTGCTCGTCTCCGAGCTGTCCCAACCCGCCTGCCTGGAGATTGAGGACGTTGACCACGGCAATGAAATGGACGCCGTTCTTATTGAAGCTATACCAGCCTGCGCCCTTACCTTCGGCACTCTTTAGATAACGGTCGCGATACAGCTTTCCGCCGTCATTAAGCACATCATGCTCGCCAGGCACGTAGAAGACATCCCTGGTCCGGCAGCTTTTGAGAACTTCATCGAACGTGTCGAACTCCTCAGGCTTGGAGAGCTGGGTGATGTCTCCGGTATGAATAAGGAAAGCGGGCGGAGCAGCCATCGCATTGATGCGGTCGAGAGCTAGCTTGAACGTCTCGGTCACGTCTTTGTTCGCCTCCTTGCTGAAGCCGATATGACTATCGCTGATCTGGAGAAAGCTTGGATCGGTGGCGGTAGATAAGGGCGAGCCGGCTTTGGCAATCTGCGCGAGGGTCTTTGATGCAAGAACGCCTCCGCTAACTGTCCATAAGAGACCAGTGCCAGCCCAGGCCATGCATTGGAGGAAGCCGCGGCGGTCGATCCCGTCGTGTTCGTGATCGTGAGAAATATAGTCAGACATGAGCTAGTGAATCCGGTAAATGGTTGAAAACCTGCCTTCGATTGCTCCGATTCCGGCGTCCTCTGCTTCATTCTCACCGGAGACACGGCGGCGAATCCGGCCAAATATCAGATGATGTTCGCCCAATAAAGCGGCAGCCTCTCTCGTGGCCGGTGGCCGCTGGCTCTCAGAATGGAGAGAGGAACGCGAAATAGTGTTGACATTAGTGCGGCTAATCTAAACGCTCAGTGCGGAAAGCTCGGTGGGCGGCGTTCTCCGGCACAGGTGCAGGGCTTCTGCGCTGAAACGACTTCCCGACGCTTCAAAAAGGGAAAGGAAAATATTATGAGCATCAGATTGTTTCGTGTGATTCGGAGGAGTGGGGCGGCGAGTGCGAGGATGGTGAAGTCCAGGGCATTCACGCGGGTAAGCGCGGTGGCGTTACTTGCAGCGGCAATGGTGTCTTTATATGGAGCGTTCGCCGTGCCGGTGCATGGCACAACCAGTAACCCCCGAGTAAATCTCGGAGCTGAGAACCAGTTTGCGCCGATCGGGGTGACCGTCTGGCTGAAGCTGCACAACGAAGCCGCTCTCGATGCCATGGTGAAGGACATGTACGATAAGAGCTCGCCGAATTATCATCACTGGCTCACGCCGGCACAGTATAAATCGCAGTTTGCTCCCACCGCGCAGGATGCCGCGACGGTGCGGGATTTTCTCGCGAGCAATAACCTCAAAGTGGTTGCGATTGACCCTAACCACCACTTCGTGCGCGCAGAAGGTCAGGTGGGTGACGCGCAGCGGGCCTTCAACACGCAGATCAACCGCGTGATGGTCAATGGAGAAGTCCATCGTGTCGCTGCGTCGCAAGCTACGATTTCTGGACCGACGAGTGCAATGGTGGAGGCGGTGCAAGGTCTGAGCGACGTCGGTAGCTACAGGGCGAACGTCACTCCTTCCAAGAACCCTGATACTCTCCTCGCCTACGATGGCGTTTCACCGAACTCGGCCGGAGCTGATGGCCTGTTTTTTAGCGCGGATTGTCTCCGCGGAGTGCAGACCAAGACTTTCACGACGAACGGTGGTCTGCCGAAGGCAACTTATACCGGCTATCGCTACGGAGCCGATGTGGCTGAGGCCCAGCCGCCCAACCTTCCTCCGTGCGGCTACGACGCTAACGAGATACAGACAGCCTACGGGTTGAAGCCGCTGATTAAGAGCGGCCTCGATGGCAGCGGCCAGACTATCGTGATTGTCGATGCCTTTGGCTCGAATACCATCCTGGCTGACGCTAATCTATTCTCCCAATTGAACGGCCTGCCTCCTCTGAAGACGACCGGTCCGGATGCGAACTTCGAGATCATTAAGCCGACTGGTCCCACTCACTGCGGACCTAAGAACGGTTGCATCACCGGTAACTGGCAGTACGAGACCACCCTCGATGTGGAATGGGCGCACGCAGTCGCGCCGGGCGCCAAGATCATTCTCGTGGTGGCAGCTGATAATAGCTTCACCAATCTCGATGCAGCTAACCAGTATGCGATCGATAACCAACTTGGCAGCGTTATCTCGAATAGCTTCGGGATTCCCGAGATCGTGCTGGTGGAATATGCGCCTTCCGAGCTCAATCTTGAGAACCGTCTGGCCAAGCTCGCGGCCGCGATGGGTATCTCGCAAAACGTTTCCACTGGCGACTCCGGCGATAACCTTGCTTTGGATACGGCTGCCTTTGGCCTGCCCGTCACCTCCAGCGGGGCGAACGACTCNNCGTCACCACGGTTGGCGGCACCAGCACTTTTCTGAACGACAGCAACGGGATCAAATTGCAGACTGGCTGGGACTTAATCTCACGCGAATCGCTGAAGCCAAACCCAATCCGCCAACTATCCCGCCATTGCTCTTCGGGTTCCAGGAAGGATCCGGAGGAGGAACCAGCGCCTACTTCAGCAAACCGGCCTACCAAAGTCAGTTGGCGGGCACGGGCCGCAAGACACCGGATATAGCGATGAATGCGGATCCGGAGACTGGGAATGAGATTGTCGTAACGCCGGATAGTGTTCGCGGCAACCCGAAGGCGGTGTACGTCTTTGGTGGGACGAGTCTATCAACGCCAATGTTTTCCGCCGTTTGGGCCATTGCCAACCAGGCCGCCGCCAACAACGGCCAGGGTCTGCTGGGACAGGCGGCGCCGCTGCTCTACCAATTATCAGGCGGTGCCATCACCGATGTCAATATCCCCCTTTCAGCTACTCAGGACAACGTGACGGGAACGCTCTACAAACCGAAGGGGACCGAGCACCTGACCGCGATTGCGCTGGCCACTCCACAGCAACCGAACGTCAATCAATTCATCAGCGCACTGTTTCATAGCCCCACTTCGACGCGTTGGGATGTGTTTACGTTCGGGACAGACTCATCGCTCTACACGAAACCCGGATGGGATAGCGTCACTGGCGTAGGAACGCCCAATGGCGCAAACTTCATCCAGGCCGTAGTAGCTGCAGCGCAATAATAGGAATCAAGTTAGCTGTCGGCGGACAGTCCGCCGACAGCTTTTGGTTCGGAAGCGCGATCGGACCCCATCGCTGAGACGAGCGAACGGGGGCCCTATCCTATGCGCTAAGTCGATATTAACTGCGGCCGAAGCTCGTTAGCGACGAGGCAGCTGTTTCTCGAACAGCTGCTTGAATGTCTGCAAATCGTTAGCGTTCACATCAGAGACAGCCCAGTAGTTGAAATCCGAATCAGTCCAATGCAGGAGCTGATAGCCCTGGCGCGTAATTGTCTCATCCGCTCCGGTTGCTCCGGGCTGTGCCAGCCAGATGAAGAGGTTGATAAAATGCTTGCGCCTTTGATAAACCAGAGCCGCCACTGGCCTGTTATCAAGGTAATCGAGACGGCCACCGACCAGGGGAAATCCCTCATCGCCGAGATCAATTACGGG
>QHBL01000150.1 GCA_003244125.1 Chthoniobacterales bacterium | reverse complement strand
GCCGCTCTGGATTTTATCGAAGCCCAGCGCGCGTAAGCGGCTTTGAAAAAAGTCGATTATCCGCCGGCGTTGCGCACGCTCATCGCGCATTTGCGGCAAATGCCCGGCGTCGGGCCCCGCTCGGCCGAACGGATCGCTCTCTGGATGGTGCGCTCCCGCAACGCTCAGCCGGAAGAGATCGCCGGCGCCATTACCGCGACCCGGCAGCAAATCCGGCCATGTAAACTCTGCGGCTTTTTCGCCACCGAAGAACTCTGCGAGATTTGCCGCGATGAATCGCGCGCGACTGATCTGCTCTGCGTCGTGGAAGAAGCGACCGACATTTTGCCGCTGGAAAAAACGAGCGCATTTCGCGGCCGCTATCACGCGCTTGGCGGCCGCATCTCCCCGCTCGATCACGTCGCGCCGGAAGATTTGCGCGTTCAGGAATTGCTCGAGCGAGTGGAGCGAGAGAATTTTTCGGAAATCATCTTCGCGCTCGCGGCCGACGTGGAAGGTGAAGCGACGACAAATTACCTGGTCGATTTAATAAAAAGGCAGGGGATCAGGTTGACGCGCATCGCGCATGGATTGCCGGCCGGCGGCGGATTGGAATCAGCGGACGAGCTAACTTTGTATCAGGCGCTGGCGGGCAGGCGCCCTCTCTAGCGAGCCCTGTCATCCCGAGCCGCGCAGGGGCGAGGAACCGCCGGAGCAGTGAGGGAAGTTCGGCTGACGCCATCCGACGCACGCCAGGTCCCGGACAGTGCCCGCGTGTTGCGAGCGACGCTGCACCGCATACGTTTCGCAAATGTCGTGCGCCAAGATTGATCCGTCGTTGCACCAGGCGCAGAAGCCGCCGTGGATCAAGGTGCGGCTGCCATCGAATCCGGTTTTCTTTTCCACCAAAGCGCTCATCTCCGATTTGCGTCTGCACACCGTCTGCGAAAGCGCGCAGTGCCCGAACCGCTGGGAATGCTGGAGCCAGGGCACGGCCACGATGATGATCGCGGGTGACCGGTGCACGCGCGCCTGCGGATTTTGCGCGGTGACGACAGCGAAACCATTCGCGCTGGAAAAGGACGAGCCGCAGCGCGTCGCCGAAGCGGTGCGGCGGATGAAATTGAAACACGTCGTCATCACCGCGGTGGCGCGGGATGATCTGAAAGATGGCGGCGCCGCGCATTTCGCGCGCACCATTCATGCAATCCGCGAGATGGACCGGAGCATCATCATCGAAGTGCTCGTGCCCGATTTTCGCGCGCAGGATTGGTGCATCAACATCGTGCTCGAGGCGGCGCCCGACATCTTCAATCACAACATGGAAACCGTGGAACGCCTCACGCCGCTGGTGCGCTCGCGGGCGAAGTATCCCACCTCGCTCCGCGTGTTGCAGCGGGCGAAAGAATTGTCGCGTCAAACGGTCACGAAAAGCGGCCTCATGCTCGGACTCGGCGAAACGGAACCGGAGCTTTTCCAAACGATGGACGATCTGCGCGAAGCTGGCTGCGAGGTGCTGACTCTTGGCCAATATCTGCGGCCGACACCGAAGCATCTTCCGGTCGTCGAGTACATTGATCCGGCGCGTTTCAGCAACTATGGCGACATCGCGCGAGGGAAGGGTTTTCTCCACGTCGCTTCCGGGCCGCTCGTGCGCAGCTCGTATCACGCGGCTGATTTCACGCCGGTTGTTCGGCAGTGAGGATGGTCGATCGCGCGCGCATCGCGGCGGTCATTCCGGCGTATCACGAAGAGAAACACGTGGCCGAGGTGGCGCGTCGCACTCGCGCTCAACTCGGGCATGTGCTGGTGGTGGACGACGGCTCGAGCGATGCCACCGCGGAAGAAGCGCGCGCTGCCGGCGCTGAAGTCATCGTGCACCCGCAGAACCGCGGCAAAGGCGAATCGATTAAAACGGGGCTGCGCTATTGGCTGGAGCGCGACACGGAATACATCGTGTTGCTCGACGCGGATGGTCAGCATTTGCCCGAAGAAATTCCGCGTTTTCTTGACGCCGCCGAACAGAATCCCGACCTCAAAATCTTCCTTGGCTCGCGCATGAACGATGTGGCTTCGATGCCGCTCGTCCGCCGGGCGGTGAATGGCTACATGAGCCGGCGCATCAGCCGCGCGGCCGGGCAGGTGATCCCTGACACGCAATGCGGCTTCCGCATGCTGCATCGCGACGTCGTGCCCCAGGTACTCGGTGGCGCTGATCGATTCGATTATGAAACCGAGATGCTTTTAGTCGCGAGCCGGCTGGGACATCGAATTCTCGCGGTGCCGATCACGACGGTCTATTCGGATGAAGTGAGCAGCATCAATCCCGTGCGCGACACGCTGCGTTTTTTCCAATTGATGCGGCGCTATCGCGGGTGACGCCTCGCATCAGATTAACCCGCGCCGTTTCAGATCCCCGAGATTTTCGCCGGCAGAGCGTTCGATCAGCTCGACCGTGAACTTGAGCAGGCAAACTTCCCACGCTTCATCCACGCCTTGAATGATGGCGCCGCGCGGATCATCCGAGTTCTCGACGTTGCGACGTGTCCGCTCGATCACATCATCAAGCGATGCGTTCACCGTCATTTCCGTGACATTCGATTTGCGAAACTGAAAACCGTAGCGCAGCACCGCGATCTGCGCCGCCCGTTCGCGCAATCGTTCCGCGTAACGCTGCGCCTGCTCGCCGAAACCTTCCAGCAGCAGGCGCGAGAAGTATTCCGGACTGAGAATCTGCGGCCGTTCCGCGTCGATGCGGCCAGTACGAACACGCACTTGTCCGACGGTGTCCATCAGCTCAGAGATGAGATGAAACTCGAAGCTGGTGTTTCCGAAGGTGGCGATCTGGCGGTCGGGCGCGAGGATCACCTCGGTGTTCTCAAGCGCGTACTCGATGTCGTCCGGTTTCAAATTTGACCGCGAAAGATACGAGGCGCGTGCGCTGTTGTCTCACACAAAGTCCGCAATGGTCACCAAGGACACAGGCTTACATGACCGTTGTGAACTTCGTGGACTTTGTGTGAGAGAATCTCAAATGCTCGGCTCGATGTGAGAATGAGCACGCCCGCGGCTGCGATTAAAATCGAGGCGAGCTGCGCGGGCGTAAGCCGCTCGCGCAAGATGAGCGCACCGAGCGCGACGTTGACGATCGGCGTCATGAAATAGCC
>QHBL01000223.1 GCA_003244125.1 Chthoniobacterales bacterium | reverse complement strand
CCTCGTCACGGGTGATGCGCTCGCCCGCGAGAACTTTGTCGGTCAGAGCGTCGTTATTTAGCGCGACCACGCCGTTACCTTCAGCCAACATCGGCTGCGCTTCCACTGGTCGAACGTTTATAACTCGCTGAATGCGTGGTCGAGAACGTCGAGCAGGAAATCGGCGTCCGCTTTTGTGACACACATCGGCGGAGAAAAGCGGATCGTCTGCCCGTGAAGTCCCCCTTTGCCCAATAACAATCCCATCTCCTTGCACGCCTCGAGAATTTGCGCGGCTTCCTCCTTGCCCGGCTGCTTCGTCGCGCGGTCTTTCACCAGCTCGATCCCGAGCATGAGACCTTTGCCGCGCACATCGCCGATAACGTTGTGTTTTTCCTTCAGCCGATCGAGGCCGGCTAATAAATTGTTGCCGATTTCGAGCGAATTTTGCTGGAGTTTTTGGCGATCGATCACCTCCAGCACGGCCATGCCCTGGGCCGAGACAACCGGGTTGCCGCCGAACGTATTGAAGTGGGTGCGTTGCGCGAGAGACTTCGCAATTTCCGGCGTTGTCACCACCGCGCCGAGGGGCGCGCCATTGCCGATCCCCTTCGCCATGCAGACGATGTCAGGAATCGCGCCCTGAGTCTCGAATCCCCAATAATGCGTTCCAGTGCGGCCGAAGCCGGACTGCACTTCATCGGCGATGCAAACTCCGCCCGCGGCGCGCACGTGCCCGTAAGCTTCCTTCAAATAGCCATCCGGAAAAACGACCACGCCGCCCACGCCCTGAATCGATTCCGCGATGAACCCGGCAATCTTTCCCGGCGTGGCGAAATCAATCAGGTTCTTTACATCCGCCGCATATTTTTCCCCTGCGTCCGCATCATTGCGTCCGTAAGCTCCGCGATATGGATCGGGCGTGATGGCGTGATGAACGCCGAAGCTATGCGGGATGTTAAACTTCCAGGTCGAATGCGCCGTCAGCCCCATGCCGCTGGCGTTCCCGCCGTGATAAGCATTGCGCAATGCGATGATGTCGTAGTTGCCCGTGTAAGCGCGCGCCATGAGCAACGCGAGGTCGTTAGCTTCCGAGCCTGAGTTCACGAAATAACAAACCTTCAGTTCGCCCGGCATCTTCGCCGCCAGCTTCTCCGCGTACTGCGCGATCATCGGCTGGAGATAAATCGTGGTGGAGTGCTGGAGCATTTCGTTCTGCCGGCGCGCCGCCTCCACCACATCGGGATGACAATGGCCAACGCTGATGGTGACGATGCCACCGAGCGCATCGAGATAACGCCGCCCCGTCTC
Organism: Chthoniobacterales bacterium; assembly: GCA_003244125.1. Next base: position 2,468 of record QHBL01000223.1, on the reverse strand, counting down.
GTCCCAAACATATTGCATCTTTCCCTCCACCAGCATGAGCGGCTTCTTATAATAGAGGAAAATGCCGGGATTCAGAAACTCGCGGCGAAGACGCAGGACTTCGTCAGCGGAAGGGCCGGTGTATCTCGCCGGCTGATGCTGAAACGGTGGAAGCTCAGCTCTGTTCATGTCGTTCACCACTCGCCGTACCCCCGATTCACGCGCTACGCAATGCCAGCAATGACACGTAGTTGCGTATTGGCAAAAGTGGACTACGCTGGCGCAATGGCGGAAACACTGTCCATTAAAGTGCCGCTCGCGACCAAAGTGCGTCTTCGCCGGGTCGCCCGCGATCGCCACACCACTCCTTCCTCGCTTCTGCGGGAGGCAGTCGATTTAGTGCTCGCCGGCAAGTCTGCCAATGGCAAGGTCTCGCTTTATGAATTGAATCGCGATTTGTTTGAGAAAACGGTCTCGGTTGCTCCTCGCGATCTCTCGACCAACCCGAAATACCTAAACGACTTCGGGAAGTGCCGTCGCCGCTAATCTTGAGCGACGCCGGTCCGTTGGTCGCTCTTTTCAATTCACGAGATCTCGGTCACAAGTGGGCGCTAGCTCGGTTCGAGCAATTTGTAGAACCCTTGGTCACAACCGAAGCCGTGTTTTCTGAAACGCTGCATTTATTGCGGAGGGTGCCAGACGGCGCGCGGAGACTTTTGTTGCTGTGGGAACGCGGCTGGCTCCTGCTTGCGTTTTCGGCCGAGCTGGAAAAGGCGGCATTGCTTCATCTGTTGAAACGTTATGCCGACATTCCTATTTCGCTCGCGGATGCCTCACTCATCCGGCTTTCAGAAATCCACCCGGCGTGCCAGATCTGGACGCTCGACGCCGACTTTCGCATTTACCGGCGAAACGGACGACAGGCGATCCCGTTACTCATGCCGGCGTGATCTGTCCAGGCGGCGAAGCGAGAGGTAAACGCAGAACGCAATCGCGAACCCGACGAACCAGGCGTAGCTGTAAAGCGTAACGAAGAACCCCGGCACGTTCGCCCGATCGAGCAACTTCACTGTCACCAGAAAGCCAGGGAGGTTCGGCAGGATCGCCAGCACGAGTGCGATCAGCGCGACGATGCTGAATCAGTTTGTGTAACTGTATTCCTCATCGTGCCGGTAGAGCGCGGGCACGTTCAGGTGTCGCTGGCGAATGACAAAGTAATCGGCGATCATGATCCCGCCGATCGGGCCGAGGAGCGCGCTGTAGCCGACCAGCCACGTGAAAATGTAACCGGAAGGATCCGCGACCAGTTTCCATGGCATCATGAGCACGCCGACGATTCCCGTGATCAAGCCGCCGATGCGGAATGAAATTTTGCGCGGGGCGAGGTGTGCGAAGTCGTTAGCGGGGCTAACGACGTTGGCGGCGATATTCGTCGCCAGGGTGGCGAGACAAAGCGCAAACATCGCGACGACGAGCACGACGGGATTGGTGAACCTCGTCAGCACATCCACCGGGTCCCAGATCGTCTTGCCATAAATGATTGTCGTCGCAGAAGTGACGGCGACGCCGATGAATGAATAGAGCGCCATCGTCAGCGGCAACCCAAGCGCCTGGCCGATGATCTGGTCGCGTTGCGTGCGCGCGTAACGCGAGAAGTCTGGAATGTTGAGCGAGAGCGTCGCCCAGAACCCGACCATCCGGTCAGGCCCGGCACGAAGAAGGACCACAATTGTCCCGCTTTCGGCTGCCCCGGCGCGAAGGCGGACGGCTGCGCGAGAATCGGTCCGAAACCGCCGGCGTTGCGATAAGCCCAGACGAGCAGCACCAAACCGAGCGCGATGAGCAGCGGCGCTTGATGTTAAGGAGAAACCGGATCGATTCGATGCCTTTGTAAACGACGAACATGTTGATGGCCCAAAAAAAGATGAAGCAGACGAACTCGGCCAGGGTGATGCCGAGGAGTGCCGGCGGGCCAGACCTCGTTAGTTCGGGAAAGAAGACGCCGAGGATTTTGTAGATGGCGGCGCCGCCGATCCATGTCTGGATGCCAACCAGCCGCATGCGACAAAGGCGCGCATCAGCGCCGGCACATTCGCGCCGCGCGTGCCGAAGGAAGCGCGACAGAAAACTGGAAATGGAATTCCGTAACGCGTGCCGGCGTGGGCGTTGAGGATCATCGGAACGACAACAATCAAGTTGCCGAGAAAAATGGTCAGGATCGCTTGGGACCAGTTCATGCCGCCGCCGATGAGTGACGAGGCAAGCATGTAAGTGGGAATGCAGGCCGACATTGAAATCCAAAGCGCGGCGAAGCTGCCGACACGCCAGGTTCGCCGCGCTCGCGGGACCGGCGCTAAATCTTTGTTGTAAAGCGTGCTGTGCTCGATCTCGATGGAGACATCAACGTCCGGCGCAAGCGAAGCCGTTGGCGCGCCGGGACTCTGTTCCAAGTCAGTCTCTCTTCTCATGTCGAGCGAAGCCGAGACATC
>QHBL01000048.1:854-3716 GCA_003244125.1 Chthoniobacterales bacterium | reverse complement strand
GACGGACGGCAGCTACAACGCGCGGTTTCGCAACAGAGAGCTTTTTATGCATTATCAGCGATGGCGCTCCTGGGCAGCGCGTTGAGCAAAGAGAGCGGGTTGATGTTCATGGGCGTGTTGCTCGCGCTCGTGGCGTTGCAGAAGAATCGACCCGCCCTGATGACTTCGGTCGTCGCTGCTGCTTTCGTGGTGACAATTTACTGCACGTTGCGAAGCCAGGCGCTGAGCGTCGAGGTGCCGCAGCTCACTCCGCCCGCGCCGATGCTGGTGCGGCCGATCATCGCGGCGCGGGCATTGGCTGAATACGCGGCGCTACTTATCGCACCGGTGCACCTGCACATGGAACGCGATGTCGAGACTCACCCGTGGGGATTCAGCGAAGCCGGTCTCGACGCCACAGCGTGGCGCGAGCTGGAGACGCTGGCGGGTGTCGCGCTTGCGGGCGCGCTGCTCTTCTGGATGTGGCGGGCACGAGAACGGGAGCCAGCGGTGTTCGCGCTGCTGATTTTCGCCGTAATCACTTACGCGCCCGTCTCCGGTTTGTTCCCGCTGAATGCGACCATGGCCGAACATTGGGTTTACGTTCCCTCGGCGCTGGTCTTGCTCGCCGCGACGCTGCAACTGTCGCGCCTCGCGCCCACCAGGCGCGCGCAAACCATTGGCGCCGCGCTCGCGCTGGGGTGGATCACATTTCTTGGCGCGCGCGCGTTTATGCGCACGCGCGATTGGAAAGACGAGCGGACATTCTTCCAGAACACGATCGCGGAGGGCGGCGATTCCGCGCGGATGCTGATTAATCTCGGCACGCTGGAGATGAGCCAGGGTCACCTCGATGAAGCGCAAACGCTGCTCGAGCGCGCGCTGATAAAACAACCCGAGCAGCCATTCGCGCTCCTGGATCTCGCCATCGTCGCGCTCAAGCGAAATGACTTCGCCACCACTCGGAGCTTCCTGGCGCGCGCGGTGAAACATTCGGTAACTGAAGCACAAGCTCACGAAGCGATGGCGGTGCTCGAGTTTAAAGAAAGCGGCAAAGTGGATCTGCTGCGGCTCCGTCTCGCCAGCCGCACCGGTACGCCCTCGTGGACGATCACCCAACGTTACATCCGCGCGCTCGAGAAGAGCGGTCAGACCAGCGCAGCCATGGCCGAGTTACGCGCGGTGCTGGCCATGGAATGGTATCGGGCCGAGTCATGGCGGTTGATGAGCAACTATCTCGCGCAGGCCGGGCGGCTGCCCGAAGCGGCGGCGACATTAGCCGAAGCGAATCGGCTCGATGTTCATCTGAACGGACATTAGGCCGCTACCACCGCGCGCGCACATCCGCCGCGGAGAGGTTCCACGAATCGAGTTCGGCGTCACTGAATACAAGGCGGCGACGCATCGTCTCTGCATCTACATTATTATGAAAAAACCAGCATTCTTCGGGGCAACAGTGGCCGTTCTGGGTCTGGCCGCGGCTGCCACACAAGCGCAAACCCAGAGTTCAACGACGACAACCACCACCAACTACGTGCAGACGAGCAAGATTGTCGGCATGAAGGTGAAAGGTTCCAACGGCGACGAGATCGGCACCATCAAAGACGTCGTGCTCGATCGCGATACCGGTTGCATGGCCTACACCGTACTCTCAACCGGCGGCGGCGGCGGCACGCGCGTCACTGGCACGACCAAGACGGTCGCCGTTCCTTGGAAGGTATATACCACCAGCTCGGATCCAAGTGTGATGACGGTCACGGTCGATCGCGAACGCATCTACAACGCGCCATCGTTCGAGTATTCGCGGATCAACGAATACTCCACCGGCGGCTACATTAACAACGTCTATTCCTACTACGGCGTGCAGCCAGCCATGGGAGTTGGCGTCGGAGTTAGTGCCGGCTCGAGCACGACCGGAGTGTCGGGGCAAACTCAAACCGGGGTATCAACTCAAGCCGGTGTATCCGCTGAAGCCAATGCCACGGCTTCGCCCGCCGCTTCCGTCAGCGCAACGGCGTCCCCGTCTGCCACAGCCACACCGAGCGCGACAGCTTCGCCAAGTGCAACAGCAAAAGCGCGCAGCAGCGCGACAGCAGCCGCGCGGCACGCCAGCGCAACACCATCCGCCACCGCGAGCGAGCGAAGCAGCTCGAGCGAAAGCTCCACTTCCACGGAGGAAACCACCTCGCCCGGCAGCAGAGGCAGGCATCATCATGAAGGTTCGTCCGCTTCACCCGGAGCGGGAACGACACCGGGCGATCTGAGCAGCAGTTCGACGCGCTCGAGCACGACGGAGAAGGCCGAAGAAAGCACTTCTACGGGAGGCGAGAAAGCGACCACCACTCGCGCCAAACACCGCAGCACGACCGAGAGCTCAGACACAGGCGAGAGCAGCTCCTCGAAATCGACCAAGAGCAGCTCGTCTTCAGCGGAAGCGAGCCCGACACCGTAATTAACTAACGAGTCGCAGTTTGCACAAACCGCGGGCACGGCAACGTTCCCGCGGTTTTTCTTTCCTTCCGAAACTCCGGTGCCAAGCTACGAAGCTAACGACGAACGACTAGCCAAGTGCTCTTAGCTTGCGCCGGCGGGAGCCGGCTGCGCAGGTTTGCCCAAGTCGTGCTCGTGAGAATGGGTGCTGCGGAGGAATGGCACGCGGTCGAGCACATGCTCCTGGAACCACTCGAGCCAGAGATAGATAACTGGAGTGATGTAGAGCGTGAGTAGTTGCGAAACAATAAGGCCGCCGACAATAACGAGACCCAGCGGACGCCGTGATGAACCATCCGCGCCGACGCCGAGCGCGATAGGCAGCGCACCCATGAGGGCGGCGAGAGTGGTCATGATGATAGGGCGAAAACGTTCCACGCTGGCTTCATGGAT
>QHBL01000048.1:0-797 GCA_003244125.1 Chthoniobacterales bacterium | reverse complement strand
AAGAGGCCAATGACGGAGTAGAGCGACAAGGTGCTATTGAAAAGCCAGAGCGTCATAAGTCCGCCAACTACTGCCGGGAACAAAGTGGAAAGGACAGTGACGGGATGCACATAGCTCTCGTAAAGAATGCCGAGAATGACATACATGACGAAGAGCGCCGCGATAACAAGATAAGGCAGGGCCTGGAATAGCTGCTGGAGAACGAGTCCTTCGCCCTGTAGCTCGCCATGCACGCTCGCCGGGAGGACGTCGGCCGCCGCCTTCTCGATGTAGTTAATGGTGTCGCCGAGCGCGACATCAGGCTTGATGTCGAACCCGAAGGTGACGGCGGTGAACTGATTGAGGTGATTGACGGAGTCGAGCCCAAGAGTTTCCTCAGCCTTTGTCACGGCGCGAATGGGAATCATGGTATTGCCGGTGTCGGGCTTCACATAGATCTGGCGAAAATCCTGCGGTGACGTGCGCGCCTGGTCTTCGGCTTCGAGGATGACCTGGTATTGATCGTCGGCTTCCTTAATTAGGTAGACGTAGTTTTGCGAGTAAGCGGCGCGCAAAAGGCTTTGCAGCCTGGTCGTGGAAACGCCGTAAACACCGGCGCGATCCCGCTCGATCTGGATGTCGAGATTGGGCGTGGCGCGAAAAAGATCAGAGCGCGGCGGGCTGGCAAAGCCGGAATAGTTGAGCAGCCTGGCCTGGAGCTTGTCGGCCGCAGCATAAACCTCGTCGGGATTGATCCCGCTGATGACGTAAGAGTAGCGGCCGAACTGGCTGCCGGTCGCGCCGATATTGATTTGCAA
>QHBL01000063.1 GCA_003244125.1 Chthoniobacterales bacterium | reverse complement strand
TAATGCGGACGCGGCGGCGGACCTTTGCCATCCATCTTCAACGCGACCAGCCGTTCCCGCGCACCGTTCGTCTTCGTCTCCAGCAATTTTTCGCGACCGATAAACCGGGGTTTCTCCAGATCGACAAAGAACCCCAGACCGGCTTCGAGTGGGTTGCGTTCAGCGGAGAGATCGGAGCCGTTCAGCGGATAACACATCTCCAGCCGCAAGGTGTCGCGCGCGCCGAGGCCACAAGGTTTGATGCCGAACTCGGCGCCGGCTGTCAGGACGCCTTGCCAAACCTGCGTCGCAATTTCCGCCGGAAAGAAAAGTTCAAACCCGTCTTCACCGGTATAACCGGTGCGCGCAATGGAGATCGAGTTGCCGAACATCAGAAAATCGGCGACATAGTTGCGCGCCGGAGGTTCTTTCTCGGCGCCCACCCACGCGTGAAAAAAATCAACTGCGCGCGGCCCTTGGATCGCAAGCGCGCCGAACCGCGGACTGCGATTCGTTAGTTCGACCTCCGGCGGCCGGTGTTTCTCCAGCCAGCTCAAATCTTCATCGATCTTCGACGCGTTCACCACCAGCAGGAATTGCATCTCACCGATGCGGTAGGCGATCAAATCATCGATGATCCCGCCATTCTCGTGCAGCAAAAACGTGTATTGCCCCTGCCGTAGCGCGAGTTTCTCGAGATTATTTGTCAGCATCGTATTCAGCCAATCGCGCGCGGAATCACCGGAGACGATGAACTGACCCATGTGCGAAATGTCGAAAACGCCGAGCGCCTTTCGCACCGCCTGATGTTCCTCGCCAATGCTCGAGTATTGCACCGGCATGAGCCACCCTCCGAAGGGCACCATCCTTGCCCCGAGCTTCACATGCTCATCCTTCAACGCCGTTGTCTTGAGCGATTCAGCCATCGCGCGCTCAAGCTAGGTGCCGCCTTTGCGCACGCAACCACCGCGCAAACCGCGCCCGAAGAATTGAGGAATGCGACGCCCTTGCTAGCGTCTCTGCGCAACATGACCTGGCTCGACAAACTCGAACGGCGCCTCGGCTTTCTCGCCGTTCCCGGTTTGCTGCGTTACGTCAGTTTCCTCACCGCGCTCGTCTTCGTTTTGGAAAAAGCCAGCCCTGGATTCGTCAAACTGCTCGATCTGGATCGCGCCGCCATCATGCGCGGCCAGGTCTGGCGACTTCTCACCTACATCTTTCTCCCACAGGCGGGCGGCATTCTTCCCTTGCCCGATTGGGCCACGGTCGCTTTCTACGTGCTCTTTCTCTGGTGGATGGGCAACGGCCTGGAGGCGGCGTGGGGCTCCTTCAAACTCACGATGTTCTACCTCCTCGGGATGATCGGCACGACCGCGGCCGCATTCGTTTTCGGCGTCAGTGTTTCAAACTGGATGCTCGCGCTCTCGCTCTTTTTTGCCTTCGCCCGCTTCTACCCCGACGTCGTCATCTATTTTGCCTACATCTTCCCCATGAAAGTGAAATGGGTCGCCTGGATGTCGGTCGGCTTTCTGCTCATCAACATTGCGCTTGGCTCCATGCAATTTCGCGCCGCAGCCATTTGTGCCATGGCCAATTACCTCGTCTTCTTCGGCCCTGATCTTTGGCGCGAAGCGCGCAACCGTCGCACTGTCGCCGCGCGTCGGCAGCGTTTTGAAATGCAGACGCACGATGCAACGGCCGAGGCTCTCCACCATTGTGCGACTTGCGGCGCAACTGAGCTGACAAATCCCCAGCTCGAATTCCGCGTCGCCCGCGACGGCGAAGAATACTGCATCCCGCACCTGCCCCGCGCCCAAACTGCGGCGCCCGCGTAACTCACGATGTCCGACAAGAATTCGCCCCTGATTCCCGAGCAAGGCTGGCACTGCCTCCATCTCTTCTACCGCCTTGACCACGCGCAATGGCAACTCCTCAGCCGCGACGAACAGCGCATCGCGAAAACCGCATTGTCACAACTCGTCCAGGAGATCCGCGCCACTGAGAACACGCAATTGCTCACCTTGAGCGTCATTACTCCCAAGGCCGACCTCGCGTTTATGCTGATCACGCCGGACTTGCAGCGCGCGAATGCTTTTGAAAAACAGCTCACCCTTTGTCTCGGGCCCGGCGTGCTCGATCCAGTTTACAGCTATCTTTCGCTCACCGAAGAAAGCGAATACGTCACCACGCCCGAGCAATACGCGGCAACGCTCGAACGCGAGCAGAACATGAAACGCGACACGCCCGAGTTCGACGAAGCGATGCGAACTTTCGCCGACCGCATGAAGCATTACACCCACGAGCGCGTTTACCCCACCCTGCCGGATTGGCCGGTCGTTTGTTTCTACAACATGGGCAAACGCCGCGGTGAGCAGCAGAATTGGTACGCGCTTCCGTACGAAGAACGCCGCCGCCTCATGCAAGGCCACGCGCGCGTCGGCCGCGAATTCACCGGCAAAGTAAAACAGCTCATTACCGGCTCGACCGGACTGGATGACGCCGAATGGGGCGTGACGCTTTTCGCGCGCGACACATTTCAGATTAAGAAGATCGTCTATGAAATGCGCTTCGATTCAGTGAGCGCGCAGTTCGCCGATTTCGGCGAATTTTTCATCGGCATCCAGCTGCCGCTTGATGAGTTGTTCCGGCGGCTGCAGCTGTCGTGAACTGTCGTTGCACGACGTGATCAGTGAACGGTAACGCACATGTCCTCCGATCACCGATCCCCGATCGCATTTCTTCTCCTCGGCCGGCGCACGATTGAGCTAACGACGATCCATACGATACTCTGCTCGCCCTCGTCCAGGATGGGTGACAGAGCGGTCGATTGTGCACGCCTGGAAAGCGTGTGTGCCGCAAGGCACCAGGGGTTCGAATCCCCTCCCATCCGTTGCTTCCGGCCCTCGCTGCCGGCGCGCTAAGTGACGCACTGTTTCGGGCACGAGGGTCACGGAACGAGCAATTTCAGTTGCGCAAAATAGTCGCGCAAATAGCCGCGGTCCCGCGCCAGGAGCCGGTCGGCGTGCACCCTGGCGTGGGCGCCGATGAGGAAGTCCACGATGACGCGGCCGGTTCTACCGCCGCGGCGCAGGTATGAATTGAAAATCTCACCGGCCAACAGAGCGCTGTCCGCCGAGGAAGGGATGAAGCGCAGTTGCCAATCGCTGAGAAAATCCCTGATCTCATTCGTACGGCCGAACGCCGGACGGATTTCGGCCAGAACACATTCGCAGATCACGAGACTTCCTTCGCCGGCCGCCTGCCGCAGCGCCGCCTCCGAGCCGTCAGCGTGCTCGGGCGAGTCGGTGACCACGTCGAGCAGAACAGAGCTATCGACTGCCGTGACCATCGCGCGCTCGCCGCAGGAACATATCTACCGTCATTGCCTTGGGAAGCTTGCCGCGTCCGCGCCATTTTTTGAACGGGTCCCCGGCCATCTGTTTCCGCCCAACCAGTTGGCCCTTGACCGCATCGAACTGCAAGATGACGCCAGGAACCAGACCGAGCTTGTCTCGCAGAGCTTTGGGAATCGTAACCTGGCCTTTCTCCGACACAGTCGTTTTCATACTTCGAAGGTAAGAATTCCTACCAAGGAAGTCAAGCAATGCTGTCTCTGCCCGAAATCAACATTTCTTCTATGGAGCTTTCGTTTCCAAATCGCGACGACTCAGCGTCTGCAGATTCTGCCGCAGTTTCACGATGCTGCCGCGCGGGAGCACCCCGCGGAAATTCGCCTGCGGATAAATGATGCAATCTCGCCCGATCACCGCGCCGGGATTGATCACCGCATTGCACCCGACCTCCGAACGATCGCCCACCACTGCACCGAATTTCGTTAACCCCGTCGCAATGGTCCCATCCGCTGCCATCACCAAAATCTCGCGCCGGTCCAGCCGCACATTGGACAAAATCACGCCCGCGCCAAGGTGTGCCCGATAACCTAGGATCGAATCGCCCACGTAACTAAAATGCGGCACCTGCGCCTCATCGCAGATGATGCAGTTCTTGAATTCGCACGAATTCCCCAGCACCACGCCATCACCCACCACCACATTCTCGCGCACATAACAACCGCTGCGCACATGACAGTTCTCCCCGATCCAGGCCGGCCCTTTCAGCACCGCGCCTTGTTC
>QHBL01000413.1 GCA_003244125.1 Chthoniobacterales bacterium | reverse complement strand
GCTGGAGACCCAGCTTGCGGCAATCCTGCGCGCCGCCGCCGCGGGCCCGGTACGGGTGATGCTGCCGATGGTGACGACGGTGGCGGAGGTGCGCGCCGCGCGCGAGATTTACGACCGGGTGGCACGGCGGCTGCGCCGGCGCGGCGAACGCCACTTCAGTTCCGGCAAAACGCGCGCGATAAAAATAGGCGCAGACCAGCAGGTGGATGACCAGCGACACGACGAGGCCGAAGAGCAGCCAGTTGCGCTGCCCGGTCGCATTCAGCAGCGCCTCGTGTTCGTCTTGAAATTCGAAATCCGAGATGCGCACCAGGAACGAACCGGCACCGGCCGAGCCTTGTCAACTCTGAAGCTTGTTGGAGTAGACAGGATTAACAGGATTTGTGTTGGGTGCCGCAGCACGTCTGCCGCAAACACCAGCTTCCTGCTAAATCCTGTACAATCCTGTTAATCCTGTCTTTCTCTCCCCCTCCGCGTCCGCTCCACAAACGCCCGCGCCGCTGTGCGAATCTGCTCCGCCACATTCGCCTCCGGCGCGACAAACTTCGGCGTGAACCACGGAAACAATCCAATCAGATCGTGCGTCACCAGAATCTCCCCATCGCAGCCGTTACCGGAACCGATGCCGATCGTCGGAATCGCGATGCTCTGCGAAATGGTGCGGGCGGCATCCGGCGACACGATTTCCATCACGATGGCGAACGCGCCGGCCGCTTCCACCGCGCGCGCATCCGCCAGCAGCGCCTCCGCCTGTTCGCGAGAGCGGCCTTTCACTTTGTAACCGCCCTCTTCTCGCACACTCTGCGGCAGCATCCCGATGTGCGCCATAAACGGAATGTCCGCCGAAACGATCGCTTCGATCTGCCCGACGTGACTCGCGCCACCCTCCAGCTTCACTGCGCCCGCGCCGGCTTCGACGAACCGCTGCGCCGTTTGCACCGCCTGTTCCGGAGTGTCGTAAGTGTGAATTGGCATGTCCGCCACGAGCAGCGCGCTCTTCACTCCGCGGGCCGCCGCGCGCGTGTGATGCAGCATCTCCTCCAGCGTCACACGCGTCGTGTCTTCGTAGCCGAGCACCACCATTCCCACCGAATCGCCGACGAGAATAACGTCCAGCCCACTTTCATCGAGCAACCGCGCGGTCGGATAATCATACGCGGTCAGCGCAGTAATACGCTCGCCGCGCTGCTTCATTTCGCGAAACCTGTTCACCACGTCGTGGTCACGCATTTCACCGCGCCGCCCGCGGGAATGCGCGCGAGCAACTCGCGCACGCTCGCGGTCTCTCCTGGCAAGCGCAAGTCCGGCGCGATCTCCGCGAGCGGCCGCAACACAAATTCGCGGTCGCGCATTCGCGGCTGCGGCAATTGCAGTACGGCATCGTCGCGCACTTCGTCGCCGAAATAGAGAAGATCGAGATCGATCGTGCGCGAAACACTCCGGGCATGATCGCGCTCGCGTCCCAGCGCTTGCTCAATTTCCTGTAACCCGTGCAGCAACACATCGGCTGAATCTTCGAAACCGATTTGCACAACCGCATTGTAAAAATCCTCGGCGCCCGCCTCGCACCCGAGCGGCGCCGTTTCATAAACCGGCGATTGCAAAATCGGCTCTCGCGCTCCTTGCAATGCGCAAACACGATCCCGCGCCCGCTGCAAGTTCCGCAGCCGATCCCCCACGTTCGATCCCAGCGCAATGCCAGCTCTCATCCAATCCTACAACCCCAGCACATCGCGCATCGTATAAAGCCTCGCCGGCTTCCCGATAATCCACCGCGCCGCTCGCAACGCCCCCCGCGCAAATGTCTCCCGACTCGATGCTCGATGCGTCAGCTCGAGCCGTTCGCCGTCCCCCGCGAAAACCACCGTGTGGTCGCCCACCACATCCCCGCCTCGAATCGAGTGAACGCCGATCTCGCCACTCCCGCGCTCCCCGACCATGCCTTTGCGCCCGTAGCGAACCTCGTTAGTTCGCCGGGCTCGCTGCAACATTTCCACCAGCGTCTTCGCCGTCCCGCTCGGGGCGTCCTTCTTCATCCGATGATGCGCTTCGACGATCTCCACATCAAAGCTGTCCCCAAGAATCATGGCCGCGCGTTCAGCCAGCGAAAACAGCACGTTCACGCCGACACTGAAGTTCGATGCCAGCACGACCGGAATCGTCTTCGCCGCGTTTTCGATGCAGCCGCGTTCCTCATCCTCATGTCCAGTCGTCCCGATAACGAGAGGCGCCGCGCTCTTCACCGCCGCCGCGCAAACCGCCCTCGTTGCCGAGGCGCTGCTAAAATCAATCAGCACATCCGCGCCCTCAGCCGAGATCGCGTCCCCCACCTCAAATCGCGCGACGATGCGCGCATTTTCGCTCGCCGCCATGTCGGAGATCGCGCGTCCCATTCGGCCAGCCGCGCCAATAACTCCCATCCGCAAGGTCTTAGTCATTCAATTCGACACCGAAACACACACCCCGGAATTACAAGGCAGGATTAGCTGGATTGCGAGGATTTACAGGATTCTCAATGAGGTCTCGTGAAAATCGGGGAAATCCTGTCTACTCACATTCCTTTTCATACAGCCCGCTCGAATTCTTCCAACGTTCTCCTCAGCCGCGCCTCGTTAGCTTGCGTCATTTCACACAATGGCAGCCGCACCTCCGCCGAAATCATCCCGCGCCACGACATCGCCGCTTTCACCGGCACCGGATTCGGTTCTATAAACAAATCCTTGAACAACCAGTAGAGTCGCGTGTGCAATCGCTGTGCGCCTTCCACGTCCCCGCTGCTAAACGCGCGCACCAGCTGGCACACTTCGCCCGGCACAAGGTTCGACGCCACGCTCACCACCCCGACCGCGCCCACCGCCATGAACGGTAGCGTTAACCCATCGTCCCCGCTCAAAATCGTGAACTCCTCCGGCATTCGCCCGCGCAAATCTGCGATCCGATCCACACTCCCGCTCGCCTCCTTGATCGACACAATGTTCGCGCAATCACTCTGCAATCGCGCCACCGTCTCCGGCGTGATATCGACCACGCATCGCGGCGGAATATTATACAGCATCAACGGCAGCGACGTCGCCTTCGCGATCCCCTGGAAATGGCGGAACAAACCTTCCTGGCTTGGCTTATTGTAATAGGGCACCACCACCAGTGCGCCGTCCGCGCCGAGTTTCTCCGCCGCTTGCGTCGCCGCGATCGCTTCTCGCGTCGAATTTGAGCCGGTGCCGGCGAGCACGAGACAGCGCTTGTTCGTTTTCGCAATGGTGAAGCGAATGATCTCTTCCTTTTCCTCGTGTGCAAGCGTGGGCGATTCACCTGTCGTGCCGATCGCGACCAACCCTTCCACCCCGGCCGAAATCTGCGCTTCGATCAATTTTTCCAATGCCGGAAAATCGATCCCGCCATTCCGAAAAGGCGTAACCAGCGCAGTGAAAGTGCCGCGAAACAACGTTGTCATATCGAGCGGAGCGGAGCGGAGTCGAGACATCTCTGATTATTCGCTCCTGCGCAAATAGCTAGAGATTCCTCCACTTCGCTCCGGCTGACAGAAGGTTAGATTTCAATGTTACCTTCAAAGACAAACTCAGCAGGTCCAGTCAACGTCACTTCACTGAACTTTTCCTCATCGCGTTTAAAATCCACGCTCAATTCGCTGCCGCCCCGCACCAGCACTGAAATCGGCCCGTTCACATTTTCGGTCAGCGCGAAAATTAACGCGCTTGCCACCACACCCGTGCCACACGCCAGCGTTTCGTTTTCCACTCCGCGTTCATAAGTACGAATCGCGATCCTGTCCGTGCCGCGTTTCTCCAGGAAATTGACGTTCGCACCTGCCGGCGCGAAGAGCTCGTTGCTTCGCATGCGCCGGCCGACCGCATACACATCCACCTCCTCGATTGACGCGACCGGCGCCACCACATGTGGCACACCCGAGTTCATGAAATGCGCCCGCCACATCTTGCCTCCGGCCTGCAGTTGCAGATTCAGCCGCAGATCCCGCGGCTCGCTCATCCCGAGCCGCACCTGCTCGCCTTGTAACTGCGCGCGAATCACACCAGCCTCGGTTTCGAACGACAACTCCTCGCCCGCCCCCGCCACTCTTGCCGCGAAGCGCGCAAAACAACGCGCGCCATTCCCGCACATCTCCGCTTCACCGCCGTCGCTATTATAATAGCGCATGCGGAAGTCCGCTCCATTCCGCGCCGGCTCAATCAGTAGAACCCCATCCGCGCCCACACCCCGATGGCGGTCGCAAACGCGCGCGATCTGCTCTGCACTGAGCCGCAGATCGCCAGCGCGGTTATCGACCATGACAAAATCGTTGCCCGCCCCATTCATTTTAGTGAAACGCAGCACGGGATTTCGTAACACAGCGTCCGTCGAAAGCCAAATGTTGTGGAACTAACCACGGCCAGAAAGAAGGCCGGCAAGAACAATCTTTCCTCTGTGTCCTCTGCGGCCTCTGTGGTTATTTCTCTGATGTTTACCTGAGCCGGTAAGATGCGCGAGCCAACTCTCACCATTCACGAAATCTACCGCTCCATCCAGGGCGAGAGCACCTGGGCCGGTCTCCCCTGTGTCTTCGTCCGCCTCACCTTTTGCGATCTCCGCTGCACCTATTGCGATACCACCCAGGCCTTCTATCAAGGGGAGAAGAAAACGCTGCCGGAAATCTTGGCCACCGTCACCGCTTTCGATTGTCCCCTGGTTGAGATTACCGGCGGCGAGCCATTGCTTCAGAAAAACGTCCTGCCGCTCATGAGTGCCCTCGCCGATTCGAGCAAGACCGTGCTGGTCGAAACCAGCGGAGCGCACGATATCTCATCGGTCGATCCCCGCGTCCATCGCATCATGGATTTAAAAACGCCATCCAGCGGTGAATCCCACCGCAATCTGTGGGCTAACATTGCGCATCTCACGATGCGCGACGAAGTGAAGTTCGTCATCGGCTCCCGTGAAGACTACGAATGGTCACGCGACAGCCTCCGCGAGCACAATCTTTCGGCCCGCTGCCGCGCCATCCTCTTCTCGCCCATCTTCGGCCGAATCGAGCCGCGCGAAATCGCCGAATGGATCCTTGCCGACAAACTTCCCGTCCGCTTCCAGCTCCAACTCCACAAATTCATCTGGCCGCCCGAAGCTCGCGGCGTCTAATCACTAATCACTAGTCACTTCTCCTCAGTGCTTCGGCGCCCGCACCGTCCCGGTCTCGACCGCCCACTTCCGTTGCTCCACAATCCGGTCCGCCGTCTCCTCCACCATCTGCTCGAGCAACATCCGCAAATGCGTCCCCTGCCGGTAATCAGCCGGCGCGATATGTTTCACCCGGTCCGCGTGCGTCGATAACTGATAACATTTCTTAAAGCCAAGCCTCGCCGGGTCATCCGGATTATAAACCGCGATAGCTTGCCCGCCGTTCTTCTTCATCACCGTAAAGCAAGGCACATCCGTCGGCCCATCACCGATGTAGATCATGTTCGAAAACGGAATAGGCCGAATCTCCGCGTCCATGTGATCATTCACATCCTGCGACATATCGAGAAAGCCTTTGTTAATCCGAAATAGATACTGCGTCTTCTGCGTGTGACTAATCACCCGCTTGGGAAAGGTGATCCGCCCCTGTTCATCTTCTGCAAACTCGCACCCGAAAACCGCCCGCACGAACGGCGCCAGCCTGCTTCCATCGATGAGCGCCTTCATCCCGGAAGA
Source organism: Chthoniobacterales bacterium (assembly GCA_003244125.1). Next base: position 4,617 of record QHBL01000413.1, on the reverse strand, counting down.
GATAATGTAATGCTCCACGCTGATTCCGTGAGCTACATACTCCGTCTTGAGCAACCCTTCCCGGAATTCCTCAAACATCTCCGGCAACCCTTCGTAGAAGTTCAGGTTCGCTCCCAGCTTCTTTAGCTCCTCGTTAGTCGGCCGATCCATCCCGAGCTGGTCCAGTAACACCTTCATATAAGCCAGCTCGTTATCGTAGCCATGGTCGCGCACCAGCTCCGAGCAACGCCGCCAGAAACTCTCTCCCTTTATCCCGAAAGTAGGAAACACCACCTCATCCTGCATATAACTGGGACTAAGCGTCTGATCGTAATCATAGACGATGGCAATAGTATTCTGCGGCGTACTCATCACTATTCACCATTCACATCTTCACCCTTCCCAGGAAGTCCTCAAACAACTCACCATATATCTCGCCCCGCTCCGGATGATACTGCACTGCCAGCGCGAAAGGATAGTCCCGCAACCTCACTTGCTCTATAATACCATCACTCGCGCACCACGACTCCACCTCGAGCCCATCGCCAAGCTGATCAATCGCCTGGTGATGCGAGCTATTCACTTTCTCGAACTGATGCCGCGCCCGGCGTTCACTCCGCAAGAGCTGAATGTCATGCGTCTTCTGCTCAGGCAGATTATGCCCGCTAATGTCCAGATGCAGCGTCCCGCCCAGCGCCACATTGAGCGTCTGCATTCCCTTGCAAATGCCAAACACCGGCAATGCTTGCGCGAGCGCCTCTTGCACTGCCTCAAGCTCCCATCTATCGCGTTCCGGGTCTGCGTCCTCCTCGATCACCGATAGATCAGCCGCCTGCTGGTTTAAGAACTCCGGCGCGATATCGGCCCCGCCCGTGAGCAATAATCCATCCATTTGCTTCATCGGCACAATGCGTCGGGCCGCGTTCAAAACCTTTACCTCGGGAGCCTGCGCGAGAAAGGGCGCAAAATACTTCTCATCACACTGTCGCATCCAGGTCGCGAGGTTAGGCACAAGCCACTAGAGCCGAGCCTTGAGTTATGTAAATAGCTCCGAACACAGGCCTCTGGCATCTGCGACCGGCGAATGCCAGTCCGACTCGGACCGTCTCGCTCGCCGTACAATTCTCGACGGCAACCATCAACTATCAACCAGTCGCTCGGCAAGCGTCCAGGTTTGCGAGGCCCCAGCCCATCATCTTCGGAGGTTTCATCCAAAAGAAACACATTCCAACTACTTGACGCGCGCTGTACCCTAGGAGCAATGAAAGATCAGTAGCTATATCACTGATAGTCGTGGCCCTTTTCACATCACTTTGCGCGGGCAAGCCGCGCAAGCCGGGACCACCGGCGCAACAGCCCGCTGCACCGCCAACTGCGGAAAGGCAGCCTCCCTCGGTTAGGCTTTCGCAGTTCACCGCGGCGCATTTAGATCGTATTGTCGGGCCTCTTGACGCGGGAATAACGCTGCCTCGAGCAGAACTTGCCCAACTTCGGGCGACATTGACAGCCGATTTGGCGGGCGCATCCGAGGCTGAGAAGGCTCAATATCAAACAGCTATCGCGCTGTGCGACGCGGTCTCCCAGGCGATGGATGAGCGCGAGAAAGCAACCTCGAATGCTCAGGCCAGTAGCAACGCTCCGGTGGCGCAGGATACCCATGATGTTCGAGAAAGCCTGCCCAGGCACGGACACGGCAGCGGCAAGGCTGCGCGGGCCGGGTTGCATCAACAGGAAAATGAAAATCAGCAGGCGCTAGGCAGCGCAGCACAGAAAAGCTCGTTTCTAAGTTCCATCTACGCCCGACAATGGATGGAACGAGCTCCCCTCCTGCGTCAGCGTATTCAGCAATTGAGCTCCGAGCAACTGCAGGCAAAGCGCGCGAGGATATAGACAACAACAGAGCTGCACCTTCTACTGCGCCTCGTTGACAGCTATAGGACCGCATCGGCCGCTCCATAACTTTAGCTAACGACTCCCGGCAAATGGACCCAGCAGACGAGGCGGATGAGGCTACCGATTATCCCGAAAGGGCAGACCGAGCCGAAATACCTCGATTTGATCGTAAAGCCGTGCAGCCGCGAAATAGAAGACGCCGGAAAGAAGGGGGGAGCCCTCCGGGAAGAAGCTAAACTACTTCGGACATCGTCTGCCGCCGGGGCGAACGGCAGCTACAACGTGTCTGACGGATAATGGCGGGTCAGGCCGGGCTGCCAGACAACGCGCAATCACATCGGCTGAAGAGAACGGAAGTGCGTGCTGAGTTTGGCAGGCTCGATGTTAACGAGGTCGGATTTCACATGCTCGACGATGCGATCGCGAACGTCCGAAGGTAGAAGCTCCGTGATCGATTTGTGACAGGGTGCGGGTGCGGCGAATGACCAGCCGGTGACGCCGTCGGACTTGACCAGCTCGACAATTCGCTCGGCGAGCTCTTTGCGAATACGTCGATCAACTTCAGCTTCCATCTGGGTGCGTTCAGCGACCGCATTCATATGACGGCCGCTGCCAGCATCACCTACGGGGAAGCGGCCAGCCTGATCGGTGACTTTGTCGAGGAGGCGACCGTGCGCATCGGTGATGTTAAAGGCCTGAACGAGCTGCAAACTAGGGCCGCGGGTGGGAGTCTCGTTAACGCGGTAAGCTTTCAAGCTGCCGCGATCAGCTACGATGATGAGCGAGGTAGGAGTCATAAAGTTAGGGAACGAGGACAGAAGACCGGCGCGTGCTGTGGTCGCAAATCCACCTACTCTTTATTCGTAGCTGGTGCCGGCGGCGCGCTTTTCCGCGGCAGATCGAACCGGCGCTTTTTGTACGATTCCTGCCGGGCCTGAGCCTGCGCCCCGCGTGTCAGCCGGAGGAGGCAGGCGGCACGGTCGGCGAGCGGCACGTCTTCTCCGGAAGCGAAAGCTTTAGGTTGGGTGAGAAAGCCGGACTCGAGACTGGTGTCGAGGATGAGCTGCCACTCGAGGTCAGCCTGGCCGGGCAGCAGAAAAGGAATCGATTCGTAATGGGCGTTGATGAGAAGGAGAAAAGTATCATCGCGAACTGGGTCACCATGGAAATCGAATACGTCGATGGTGTCGCCGCTGAGCAGCACACCAAGGCAGCGGACGAAAGGCGAGGCCCACTCTTCGTCGCTCATCTCGTTGCCGCCGGCATTGAACCACATAACGTCCCTGATCTCACTGCCGCGAATGCGCCGGCCCTGGAAGAACTTGGGACGACGAAAGACGGGATGATGCCGTCGCAGCTCGATCAACCTGCGGGTAAACTCGAGCAGAAGTTTGTCTTCGTCGCGCTTGGCCCAATCTACCCAGCTAATCTCGTTATCCTGGCAATAAGCATTGTTATTCCCCTGTTGCGTCCGGCCGAACTCGTCTCCGGCGCAGAGCATGGGCACACCCTGGGAGATGAATAGAGTGGTGAGGAAATTTCGCCGCTGCCTTCTGCGCAAATTGTTTACTTCGGGATCGTCAGTGGGACCTTCAGCGCCATGGTCCCAGGAATGGTTATTGTTATCTCCATCCTGGTTGTTCTCGCCATTGGCCTCGTTGTGCTTGTCGTTGTAGCTAACGAGGTCTGTCAGGGTAAAACCATCATGCGCGGTGACGAAGTTAATGCTGGCATAAGGGCGGCGGCCATCGTGCTGATAAAGGTCAGGACTGCCGGTCAACCGATAAGCGACTTCACCGACGCGGCCTTCGTCGCCTTTCCAGAAGCTGCGAACGGCATCACGATACTTGCCGTTCCACTCCGCCCATAAGACGGGAAAGTTACCGGCCTGATAGCCGCCTTCACCGACGTCCCATGGCTCGGCGATGAGTTTGACCTGCGACAGGACGGGATCCTGGTGAATAATCTCGAAGAAAGCGTGTAGCTTGTTCACACCGTTGGCATCGCGCGCGAGGGTGCTGGCGAGATCGAAGCGAAAACCGTCCACGTGCATCTCGAGCACCCAATAGCGCAGACTATCCATGACAAGCTGAAGGGCGCGGGTGTTCAGCAGGTTGAAGGTATTGCCGGTGCCGGTGAAATCGAGATAGAAACGAGGATCCTGGGGCAGGAGACGATAATAGGAGATGTTATCGACGCCGCGAAAGGCGAGAGTAGCTCCCAGGTGGTTACCTTCAGCGGTATGATTGTAAACGACGTCGAGGATGACTTCGATTCCGGCGGCGTGAAGGTTGCGCACCATTGACTTAAACTCGACTACCTGCTGGCCCATATCGCCGCTGCTGGAGTACTTGGCCTCCGGGGCGAAGAAGCCGATTGTATTGTATCCCCAGTAGTTGCTAAGTCCGCGGTCTGCCAGCACCTTGTCATCGATGTGAGCGTGAACAGGCAGGAGCTCGACAGCGGTAATTCCCAGGTTCTTTAAATAGTCAATAGCGCCGGTGCTGCCGAGGCCAGCGTAAGTGCCGCGCAATTCCTCCGGCACATCAGGGCATAACTTGGTGAACCCCTTGACATGGAGCTCGTAGATCACTGATTCGACCAGAGGCCGGCCGATGCGTTTGTCGTTGCTCCAGTCAAATGAGTTATCGATAACTACTGCTTTCGGCATCCCCCAGGCGTCATCGCGAAAATCGCGCGCCATATCCTCCGCTTCGCCGCCGACGACATAGCCAAACATTTCGT
>QHBL01000104.1 GCA_003244125.1 Chthoniobacterales bacterium | reverse complement strand
CGATCTCCTCCCAGACCTCGGCGAAGGGATCGGCGCGGGTCCGCCACCAGCGCGGCCCCAACGGCTTCGCGCTCCGCCGGTACTTGCGCGGCGCCTGCTCCGCCGCCACGCAAGCGACAATTTGCCTGACGCAATCGCGCGCACAATTAGCCGAGATCGACGCGGCCTGGGTCGGGTCTTGGGAGGAGATTTTCGGCGCTGCCCAACAAACGCCAGCGCTCGATGCCGAAGAGTCGTTCGCCCATTTTGCCGAAGCCGTCGAGCTCGGCGCGCCCGGGAATAAAGCGGGCGTTTCATTTCGCGTCGGCGCGAGCACGCTCGAGCAGGCGCAGGCAGCCGTTGTCCAGAGCCTGGCGTGGCTTGCCGATGACCGCTGCGAACGGCTCGGCATCATGTTTCCGGGATACGGCGCGCTTTCGCGTGAGGTGGCGGCGTTGCTTGAAACTCGCGGCATTCCCCATAACGATGTCATCGGCCTTCTGCGCCCCGGCGTTTTCGAAAGCGAAGCCTGGCAGGCATGGTTGGCCGCGCAGGAAAATCCGCGCATCGGCACGCTGGTGCGTTTCACGCGCGCATGCCCGGCGGCCATCATCGCGCCACTGCGCTCGGACGCGATTGAGGGTGTTCTAAGAAACGCATTCAACGATATTTTGATCAACGACCTGGCCGTGCTCGCGGCGTTCCTTGACCGCGAGCAGAACAGCGACGCGAAAAAAGAGGTCGGTCGGTTCTTGAAATCCTTTGAGCTTTTGCCCGAGAGCGCGCCGCTCGCGCAGTTCAACCAAACGGCTGCGAGCATTTTCAAGAAATTCGAATGGCAGGAGCAGGCCGCTGAGATCGCGCGTCAGTCAGTCCAACTCCAGAAATTTGCGGCGCCCATTTCTCGCCGCGCCTACCTGCGCTGGCTGAGCGAGATCATTGATTCGTTTCAGCGTGTGCGCGCAGACAACGGGGCACATCCATATGCGAAAGTGCATCTCGTTTCCTACGATCAGGCGCACGGACAGCGCTGGTCGCATCTGATTTTCACGTCGCTGAACGAGGCCGTCTGGCCGGCGCGTCCCGTCGAGAGCGGTTACTTGAGCGAGCACGAAATAGACGCGTTGAACGCGAACATCGTGCGGCTCAACAGAGAAACCACGCGCGAGGGGCGCCAGGGCCAGGGACATCTCACCGTCGCTGAAGGCAAAGCCTTTTGCGTCGGCCCGAGCCAGCAACGCTGGTTCGCCCAGCGGCAATTTCTTGACCTGATTGAATCGGTTGAAATCGAGCTTTGCGCCACAGCAGGTCTATCGGACGAAAAGGATCCGGCGCGCCGACTGAAGCCCGGCGATTTCTTCAATCGGCTCTTCTTCGCGGATCGGGCTGCGCCTGTTTCTGATCGCGACATGGATTCGCTGCACGAGCTGACGCGCCGTTGGGTTGAAGCGTCGCGAGTCTTTTTGCCGCAAGCTCACGATGAAGGCGAAACGGCGCCGATGCTTCGTGCTTTCCACGCGCGCCGCGATCAGACGCAGCGTTTCGGCGAGTTCGAGTTCGCCTTGAAAACGACGCCGCCGGAACCGCTGACAATTCCGTGCACGTCCTGGGATCGCGTCATCAGCGCGCCCGCGGCGGTGTGGATGAAACATCTCGTAGGATTAGAGGAGCCGATCTACGAAGAAGAAGCCGAGCCATGGGGGCGCGCCCTCGGAACCTGGGCGCACAATTGGCTCGCGCGCATTTCCGCGAAGGAAAATCGATTCGCCCCGTTCCCCCCGCCCGCTGAATTTTTCACGATCGTGCGAAACGCCGCCAACCAGACCCGCGCGGACGTGGAGACGCTGGTCGCGAATGTTGGTCGCACGCTGCCGGCGTGGTGGTTTTCGGTGTGGGGTCAGGCTGCCTACGTCTCCGGCCGGATCGCACGCCAGGCAGGCGCGATCGAGGGCTGGCCGAATGTCGCGACTGAATTCAGTTTGAAACCGCCCGTTGAAGTCCTGCTCGATGGCTCCGGAATTCTGCGCGTCCTTGGCCGAATAGACCTGCTGCTCGCCGATGGGTCTCAGGTCGCCGGTGGAGCACTCGATTTTTCGCGCAGCAGCGTGTGGATTGTTGATTACAAGACCGGCGGCAACAAGCCCATTAGCGCTAACGAGCTGCGGAACGGCCGCGGTTTTCAGCTGGCGCTTTATGCACTTGCGTTGCGGCAGCTCGGCGCGGCGCGGGTGGCAATGAGTATCGTGCGACCTGACACACCCGCGACGCCGCAGCTTCAGTTCGAACATCTCGACGAGTTCGCGCCGGTGTGGAAAGAACTTTGCCGGATGCAGGAGTCGGGCCTGTTCGGTGCGCTCGGTGAAATGGGCAGCGAATTCGGCCGCGGCACTGTCTATCCCCTCGCGACTTTGGAGATCGATGCCGACGTGCTCGCGGGAAAATGGGAGAAAACGCATCCCGGCTTCGTTCTTGAGGAAGATGAAACGATCTGGTAACGCCGAGGCTGCAAGCGGACGCGAGCACCGACAACTCGCGCTCTTCGACGACGAGCGCGAGGACCCTTCGCTTCCAGCCGACTACGCGTCACGCCGGCGTTTCATCAACTCAGTCGAGGAAAACTTTTCCGTTATCGCGCCCGCCGGCGTCGGTAAGACGCAGTCGATCGTCGAGCGCATCGCGGAGATCGCGCGGCACGAAAAGGCGGCCGAGTGGCTGCCACGGCTCGTTGTTGTGACATTCACCAAACGCGCCGCGGACGAGATGCAGCAGCGCGCGAGAGAGCAAATTCTCAGCGCGCGCCTTTCGCTCGATCTGCTTGAGCAATTCAACCGCGCGTTTTTCGGCACCATTCACAGCTTCTGCGTCGAGCTGTTGCGAAACTTCGGCCATCACATCGGTCTGACGGCAAAGTTCGAGCTGGTGGAAAAGGATGACGAGCTGTGGCTCGATTTTTTGCAGGAAAGCGTCGCCCTGGGTGGACTCGAGGAGGCGCACCGGGAACAATTCGAGCGTCATACACCGCTCCAAAAAATTTTAGGTTTGGGTCGCAGGCTCAGCGCCATTGCCGACCCCGCCAGGCTGCCCGATTGCGCCAAGCTCGGGTTCGACGAGCTGCTGGCGCATCCGCCCTGCCCTCAATCGCGCGGTCGCGTTGAAGTCGGCCAGGAGCTCGTGCGTGAATGGCAGGAACTTTTTTGCGGGGACGAAACTTATTTGCCCTTGCCACGCTACAAACTTGGCGGCTCAAAATTCCAGGAGGTCTGGCAAGAAACCTTCTCGCCGTTGCGTGAATGGCTGTGCAGTTGCGCATTGCGCGTCGCCGCCGAAACGGCGCGGCAATATCGACAATTCCGCATCATGCGCGGCATGCTCACCTACGACGACCAGGTTGCGCTCGCTTCCGAGTTGCTT
>QHBL01000077.1:147-6454 GCA_003244125.1 Chthoniobacterales bacterium | reverse complement strand
CGTGCGGCTGGCGCGCGGGTTCACCGGGCGGGATAAGATCATCAAGTTCGCTGGCTGTTACCACGGGCATGTCGATTCGCTGCTGGTGAATGCCGGCAGCGGCGCGCTTACTCATGGACGACCCGACAGCGCTGGAATTCCGCAGGCGTTTGCTGATGAAACCATCGTTGTTGGCTTTAACGACATCGACGCGGTGCGCGCGGCGTTTCGTGAAAACAACAGCGAAATCGCAGCGATCATTCTGGAGCCCATTCCTGCCAACGCCGGGCTGTTTTTTCCGCGCGAGAATTTTTTGCATGAGCTACGCAGGGAATGTTCAGCCAATGATTCCCTCCTCATTTTCGATGAGGTCATGACTGGATTTCGCGTCGCGCGCGGCGGCGCGCAGGAGTTGTTCGATGTGCGGCCTGATCTCACCGCACTCGGCAAAGTCATCGGCGGCGGTTTACCGGTGGGCGCGTTTGGCGGCCGCGCCGAGATCATGGATCAACTTTCTCCGGATGGCCCGGTTTATCAGGCCGGCACACTCTCGGGCAATCCCATCGCCATGGCGGCGGGGCTGGCGCAATTGCGCGAGCTCGAGCGGATCGATGGTTGGAAGTTGCTGGAACAACTCGGCGCAAAACTGGAGAGTGCGACCAGGCAAATTGTCGCTGAGCAGCAGCTCACGTTTCAACGCATCGGTTCAATGTTCTGCCTCTTCTTCACACCGGGACCGGTCTTCGATCTCACATCCGCCAAACGCAGCGACACCAAAAAGTTCGCGCGCTTCTTTCATGAGGCACTCGAGCGCGGCGTTTATTTCGCACCTTCGCAATTCGAAGCGGGATTCATCTCCACCGCCCACACCGAGGAGGACATCGAGCAAACCGCACGCGTCGTGGGAGAGGCACTCCATTCCTTGTGAGCGGCGTGAGTGGCTGCAACTCGTCACTCGTCACTCGTCACGCGCCACTTATACTGCCGCTGTGAGCGTCTCTCCCGCGGAGCCAGTCCGCGCCGTTGGTAAATTTTTCTTCGAAGGCAACCGCAAGTTTTTCCTCAAAGGCGTCACTTACGGTCCATTCAAACCCGACTCGGAGGGAAATTATCTCGGCGCGCCGGAGCGGGCCGCGCGCGATCTGGCGCAGATGCGCGAGCTCGGCCTTAACGTCGTGCGCGTTTATCACTCGCCTCCGAACTGGTTTCTCGATGCCTGTGAAACCGCGGGGCTCCGCGTGCTCATCACCTTGCCGTGGGCCAAGCACATCGAGTTTCTGCGCGAGCGAAGGGTGCGTCGCGAGATCACTCAATCAGTCCAGCGCGCGGTCAAAGCGCACGCCGGCCATCACGCCATCTTCGGCTATCTCGTGGGAAACGAGGTCGCTCCGCAAATGGTGCGCTGGCTCGGCGTCCGCCGCGTAACCGATTTCATCGAGCAGCTCATCGGGCTCGCCCGCAGCATCGATCCGCGCCCGCTTTATTCCTACGCCACTTTTCCGCCGACGGAGTTTCTCCTCCCGGAAAACGTCGATTTTTGCTGCTTCAACGTTTACCTGCATAATCAGAGCGAGTTCGAGCGCTACTTGCTGCGCCTGCAAAACCTCACCGAAAACCGCCCCCTCATCCTCGGCGAGTTCGGCATGGACACGATGCGCCATTCCGAGGAGGAGCAGGCCGAGATGCTCAGCTGGCACATCGACAGCGTGGTGAAATGCGGCCTCGCCGGCACCGTCTTTTTTTCCTGGACCGATGAATGGTACACCGGCGAGCAAGAAATCACCGACTGGGCTTTTGGCATCGTCACTCGCGATCGCCAGCCGAAGAAATCCTATTCCGCCTTGCGCGGAAAACTCGGTCAGGACGATAGCGTTCTGCCGCACCGCGAGCTGCCGGAGCCGCCATCGGTCTCCGTCATCGTTTGTTCTTACAATGGCGGAGCGACTCTGCGCGCCTGCCTCGAATCACTAAGGCATCTCAACTATCCCAAGTATGAAGTGGTGCTCGTCGACGACGGCTCGACCGATAACACTGCGCAGATCGCGGCTGAGTTCGAAAGCGTGCGCTACATTCATCAGCCAAATCGCGGCTTAAGCGTGGCCCGCAACACCGGCGCGGTTGCCGCCCGCGGCGAGCTCTTTGTTTACACCGATTCCGACTGCATGGCGGATACAGACTGGCTTTACTATTTAGTGAGTACACTAACGAGCGGTGATTACGCTGGAGTCGGCGGTCCGAATTTTCCGCCACCGGCGCGTCACTGGATCCAGGCGTGCGTCGCCGCCGCTCCGGGCGGACCAAGCCACGTCTTGTTAACCGATACCATCGCCGAGCACGTGCCCGGTTGTAACATGGCGTTCTGGCGCTGGGCCTTTGAGAACGTCGGCGGCTTCGACCCCGAGTATCACGCCGCGGGCGATGACGTTGATTTCTGCTGGCGCGTGCAGCAAGCCGGCGGCGTCATCGCCTTCAGTCCCACCGCGGTGGTGTGGCATCATCGCCGATTTACGCTGCGCGCATTTCGCAAACAGCAACAAGGTTACGGCGAAGCCGAATCGCTCCTGCGCTTCAAGCATCTCATCTTCTTCGGCCCGACCGGCACCGCAAAATGGCGCGGGCAAATCTACGGCACGCCTCGCTTCAGCTGGTTCATCAATCGCCCCATCATTTATCACGGCATCTTCGGCGACGGATTCTTCCAGTCGATTTACCCGACACCGCAATCGGAAATCGCCGCGTATCTCAGCAGCATCGAATGGTTCGCGCTCACACTCTTCCTTTTCGGGCTCGGTGTCTTTCTGCCGCCGCTGCGCATCCTGCCCTATCTCATGCTCGGCGGCACATTGTGCGTGGCGCTTTCCTACATGGTGCGCGCGCGCATCGAGCCGCGCTTCGACACGGTCCCATCACGTCTACTCGTGATGGTGCTGGCGTTTCTGCAACCGCTCGTGCGCGGCTGGTCGAGGTATTTCACCTGGCTCCATTTCAAACGCACCCCCGCCTCCGTCATCGCTACGCACGAGAATCTTCCCACCGTCGATCGCCGTCGCTGGGGCAAAGGTACGCGCCTTTACTGGAGCGAAGAGGGAAAAGACCGACACGCACTATTGCAAGAAATCATCGCGCTGCTCGAGGCGGAGAATTGGCGTTACTCCATCGACACCGGCTGGCAGGAATGGGACCTGCAGATCTACGGCAATTTCTGGTGGAGCATCGTCTTGCAGAGCGTGACCGAATATCACGGCGGCCCGAGATGCCTCACGCGCGTGCGGCTCCTTCATCGCTACGTCACCACCACCGTCGTCGTCAATCTCATCGTGCTCAGCCTGCTTATGTACCACGTGCTCCACACCGGAAACGTCCCGCTATTCTTCGCCGTTCCCTACGCGCTCTTCCTCATCTTTCTCGCCACCCGGGCGCAACGTCTTCGTTCCCGCGTCGCTGAGCTGGTCGATCTCGCCGCGCATCGCGCCGGTCTTGCGCCGATGAAACGGAGCAAAACGTGAACGCGCGCCTCGGCTTTGCCTTGCTGGCGCAGCTCGCGCTTTTCGCCGCGCTCAATTTCTTCGATGACTGGACGCTGGAAATCATGCCGGTGAAATTTGTCGGCTGCGCCATTTTGTGCGGCCTGGCCTATCTGCTCGCGGCCACGGAATTCACCGGCGCGGGCAAATCGGCGCTGATTGTGTTTTGGGCGGTGACAATCGCGCTCCGCCTTCTCGCGCTGCCGCTCACGCCGAGCAACGAAGTCTGGCGTTATGCGGCTGACGGCGCCATCCAACGCATCGGGTTTGATCCGTATCAACTCACACCCGATCATCCACATCTCGCCGGCGCGGTGCCCGAGCTCGCGCGTGTTCCACACAATGACGAGCCGACCGCATTTACCCCCGGCGCCGAGCTTCTCTTCGGCACCATCGCAGCCAGCGACAGCCCCCTCGTTTTCAAAATTGTCTTCGGCCTCGCCGACCTTCTCTCCGTCGCCCTGTTGCTCCGCTGCCTCGATCTCAAAACCGCCGCCTGGTACGCATGGAATCCGCTCGTCGCCTACAGTTTTGCCGGCGCCGGCCATTTCGACAGCGTGGTGTTACTCGCCCTCGTCGCGCTCATCGTGTGTCTCACGCGCTTCGAATCGCGTAGCAAAAGGCGTCTGCTTTTAGCGGTGGGCGCAGCTGTGTCGCTTGGCATCGCTATTGCCATTCGGCCCGTTCTCATCGTCGCCCTGCTGCCCTGCGCTTTCGCCTTGCGGCGCTACTTTCCGGCGCTGCTCTTGGCCCTCGCTGTTCCGGTGGCGGCAAATTCGCTCTTCGATTTTCCGCGGTTCACCAATCTCTTCGGCGACTTCAATCACATCAGCCGCCTGAACGATCTCTTCTGGTGGCTGACCGAAGAAACCGTGCTGCCGAACTGGCACCAGCAACACTACCGCTACGACGTCGTCATTCTCATCGTCGCCGCGCTAACGAGCATCGTTTTCTTTCGCAATTGGCGCCGCAGTCTTCTCTGGTCACTCGCGGTCGCGATCATCCTCGCGCCGGTCCTGCACGCCTGGTATGTGACCTGGATTCTGCCGGTCGCCACCTGGCGGCGCGCCTATGCCTGGCATTTCCTCACCGTCACGATCTTCGCCTACTACCTTTTCTTTAACGAACGCCTCTTCGCCTTGCCCTGGCACGCCGATCCATGGATGCGCGGCATCATTGTGTTACCGGTTCTATTCGCGCTCCTCATGCTCGCTTTGCAACGATTCCCCGAAACCAGAACGCCGGCGTTGTAGTTGCTGGATCGCGCAATTGTACCCGGCGTAGCTTGCAAGGATAAGCCCGGTCCACCAGAGAGACATCACCGGAAAGGTGAATCGTGGATCGCGGGCGTCGTAGTAGTTTGCATCCATGTAGGTCAAAACGGCGACCCTGGCTACCGCCGCCACGATCAGAATAGCGATCCCTCCAGCCATCGCGGGCGCAAGCGATCGGAACCGAAGAATGCACAAGATGGCGCCGATAGTTCCGGTCCCAAGCAGGACGACAAGCAACTTCCGGTAGTTACGACCGATCCAGTTTTCAATAGCGAGACTTCGTGAGTTAAACGATGAAGAGTAGTTCACGGCAGTGATCTGAACTGGCAAGGTCGAGCTGCTCCTGGAGTTCGACTGGTTAACAATCCATCTGGCGGGGATCGTCGTTCTTTTCCCACTCATCGAAGTAAACGTAAGTTTACCCAGCGGAGGACCTGGTGTGTAGGTATATAATGTGACTTCAAACGCAGCCTGGCCGGGAGAAATCATCGCGTCACTATTTTGCACCGTGCGTTTCGCCCATGGTAGGAGCGAGGGGCGCTCGATCTCATAAGCGACGCTGGTAATCGGGTCTTGTTTGTTTAAAGACGAGAAACGAAGGATGATGCTCGCGGTGTGCGTCAGGTAACTGCGGCGGAGGCAAATCTCGTTATAGAGCCGTGCTTCGTGTGCCGGGAGTATCTCGTCTTCGCGCGCTGTCGACATCGAGTAACGCGCGAGGAAAACAGAAGCGACCCGGCCAAACGAGCGGGGTAACTCGTTCGCAAAAGCCAGGGAGCCGGGATCGAAGAAGGTCGAAAAAACGTGGCGGCTCGGCAGCCGTTGTTCATCCATCGACTGATTGAGCTCGCGCGCGACTTGTGTGTAGAACCGACGCGCCGTCGCCGGATCGGAGTGCACACCAGCCTGATCCGCGACATAGCGCAAGGCGAACCGGAGCCAGGCGCCGCCGATCTCTCCCTCGCAACAGTGGAGTTCCCGCGCGGTCAGCTTCTTCCAGCCATCGGCCACTGGTCCTTCCAGCAGCGTTTGCAGTCGCGCAAAAGTGGGGCTGGCGGAGTAGGCCATGACCATGGCGTCATGCGTCACCGGCACATACCTAACGAGATGCGGCGGGTTGATACGAATCAAGGCGCGGTAAGCAGCCTCGAAACTCGGAGAAGTCATCTCGGAGTTACTGAAGGAACCGAACGAGCGATAGTTAACGCAGTAGGTCGCTGCAATCAGACCAATACTGATGATCAGAAATACAATCGCATGTCGGACTGAGCGACGCGCGGTCGGTGCAAGAGCGCGCAACCCAGACCATTCCCGCCAGATCACCGCGCCGAAGAATATAAGTATGATTGGCAGCAATAGAAACGTCTCTTCGCGAGTAATCCATGCCAGTGCGAAGCTAACGCCGGCGAGGAGAGCGCTGCGGTAAGTGGGATGAGCGAGATTAAGGATGAGAGCTCCCGCCAGCCAGGTCAAAGCTCCGGCGTAGCAGGTATCTGACATGGCAGTGTTGTTGAGCTGATAACTACAAGG
>QHBL01000077.1:0-136 GCA_003244125.1 Chthoniobacterales bacterium | reverse complement strand
CGAAAGCGATGAAGCAGACTGGACGCGGACAATGCAACCGCCGCAACGCATGTGCCACGAGGAGATAACCGCCGGCCTGGAATAGTTCGATACCGATTCGCAAGGGGATGCCGAAGCAATGTATGACGGCGATGAA
>QHBL01000310.1:1896-6460 GCA_003244125.1 Chthoniobacterales bacterium | reverse complement strand
CCACGGGCGGAGTGTTCAGCCGTTTCGAAACGACCGTCGAACAAATAAAGAAAGATTTGCCGGCGAGCAGTCCGCCGCCTGAAGCAGACCTTGATAAAGCAGGGAAAAAGATCGCGAAATCCCTCCCGAACGGTCCTGATGTCGCGGCGTCACCTGTCCCGGTGCGCATAGTGGAATCGAATAAGGGCATTCCGCAACTGCTCCAGACCGTAGGGTCTGCTGTTCTCAGCCCGCTCGGAACCAGTGCCCTTGTCCTGTTGCTCGCCATCTTCATGCTTCTCCAACGCGAAGATTTGCGTGGTCGCATCATTCGCCTCATCGGTCAGGGTCGCATCCGCGAGACCACCCGCGCCATGGACGACGCAGCTCATCGCGTGGCCCGGTACCTCGCCATGCAGTTCCTGGTCAACACCGGCTACGGCATTCTCGTCGGTATCGGCCTTTATTTCATCGGCGTTCCCAACGCCATTCTGTGGGGCGCCATCGCGGGCGTGCTCCGCTTCATTCCCTACGTTGGACCCTGGATTGGTGCGGCCGTGCCGATTCTGCTTTCCTTCGCCATCTCGAGCAGCTGGCTCGCCCCGATCCTCACCGTGAGCCTTTTCGTGGTGCTCGAGTTGATTAACTCCAACGCGCTCGAGCCCTGGCTCTACGGATCAAGCACGGGCGTTTCCCCTATCGCGCTCATCATCGCGGCCTTATTCTGGACCTGGCTTTGGGGTTTGGTCGGTCTGCTTCTTTCCACCCCGCTAACGGTCTGCCTCGCCGTCATGGGACGGCACGTGCCCAAGCTCGAATTTCTCAGCGTTCTTCTCAGCGAAGACGAGGCGCTCTCGCCCGCGCAGGAATGTTATCACCGCTTGCTCGTGCCCGGGGCGCATCAGGCAAATGATCTCGCCGAAACATATCTCGAGACCCATTCGCTCACCGCGCTCTACGATAACATGCTCTTGCCCGTCGTGATCGCCACCGAGACCGACGTGCAACGAGGCGCGCTCGAAGAAAAAGAGCGGTCGAGCGTTTATGAGAGTGTGATCGAGATGACCGAGGAGTTTGGCGGCCGCCCTCCCACTCCCTCGGAATTGGAAGCGGACAAGACAATCGCTGACAAGGCGCAGGTGTTGGCACCCGCGCCCACCTGTCACGTCGTCTGCGTGCCGGCTCGCGCCGAACGCGATCAGATTGCCGGGCTGATGCTGGTGCAGTTATTGCGACAGCAAAATTTCGAAGCCGAAAACCTTTCCGCTCAGCTCGCTGGCAGCGAAATCGTCGAAGCGGTCGCCAGGACAGACTGCGACGCCATCTGCATTTCGGTTGTACCGCCTTCCACGCTGATCCACGCGCGCTATCTCACGCGTAAGCTGCGCGAACAATTACCCCACGCGAAAATCGTCGTCGGCTTTTGGGGCGCGACGGAAAATATCGCCAATGCCGCTCACGGTCTCCGTGAATCGGGCGCGGACGAGACCGTTGTCTCTTTTGCCGAGGCCGTCGTGCAGTTGGCGAAACTCTCCGGCACCATCACCGACGAGATGGCGGAAGCTCCCGTTCCCGAGAACGAAGAAGCGCGCTTGCAACAGCTCACCGCCCTGCAAGTGCTCGATACACCGAACGAACCATTCTTCGATAGCATGGCCGCGCGTCTGGCGCGCGTCTTTGAAGTGCAGATCGCCTTCATCGCCTTCATCGATGGAGAGCGCGAATGGTTCAAATCGCAGATCGGCCTGCCCGAAGAAATCGCGGCGACGCGTTCTGCCCCGCGCGCGTTATCGATTTGCGCGCACACCGTGGCGATTAACGAGCTGCTCGTTGTGGAAGATATTGCCCGCGACAAACGTTTCGCTAACAATCCGCTGCTAAAAGGACGCGGTCTTCGCTTCTACGCCGGCATGCCCCTGCGGATAAATAAATTTCCCATTGGCTCGATCTGTTTGCTCGATACCAAACCGCGTCGTTTCTCCGAAGAAAGCCGTCGCCTTCTTCACGTCATGGCCGACGAGGTCACCGAGGAGCTGGAGCGTCGCCTGCCTTTAGTCGAAAAACCGGCAGCGTAAGAAAAGTGGGGAGCTCTTCAAGCGGCCCAGCCGATGACAATGGCGACGGCGATCCGGGATGCGATTATGCACGCTGGATCAACATTTCAGCGTTTCAGGATTTCAGCCTTTAGAACCGCTCTTGCCCGTTCGGGCCGCAGATATTGAGTTAGTCATACACTTACTCCTCTCTAAATTCATCGCCGGCAGTCAAGCTCTTCAGCTGTCGCAAAAAAGCTACCGGCACAGAATAGCGCTGCGCGCATTCACAGTACCATCGCCGACACAATCCTCGAATAATGCGGCTGACCCGACTAGAAAGGAGAAGCGGAAGATTCAGTCTAGTTTTCTACTTTGGCCTTTCCACGCCCTACTTCCTTCGTGAAGTGAACTCGCCCAGGATCACCGCCGCGGCGGGCTGATTAACGGGATAACCTCTCGTTTGTTTCGGCGATAAATCCGGAAGTCCTGGTCAACGGTAATCACCCGGTGATTCGGATACAGCTCGCTCATACGGATGAGACAAAGGTCAGCCAGGTCCGGCTCACGATCGGCGTAACGCTTCGCCAGGGCGGCTAGTTGCGGCAGATGATCACCGCAATCAAACGAGAGAACGATCAACTCCTCGGAGATCATCTCCAGCACTAGAACCACATTCCGGAGATGAAAAGCAGCCTCGGCCAAAACGGGCTCGCACGTGAGCAGAGGTTCCGTCACCTCCCCCGCTACACGCCGCGCCCACTCGTGATGGACATCACGTGAATTGGCGAGCGCGATTATAAGTCCGGCATCGGCGATGCCTTTCACTTTTTCGAGAACCCTTTGCGCGTCGAAAGATCCCGCGCGCCGCGCACCGTCCCGACAAGACGCATGAATTTTTTTGCTGATCGGTCGCTCTCTCGCGCCAGCTCAAGATGTGAGCGGATGAACTGTCCCTGTGATACTCCCAGCTGCCCCGCCGCCTGCTCGATCCAGCCTGCCAGTTTCTTTGTCGGACGAAAAGTGATTGTCTGACCCATCAGGCAAAATTGTATACATGATAATCGCGAACATCAAGTTTTGTGAGGGGCGGCTGTCGGCGGTCGCACGGCGGATGACGATGGCGACGCCGATCCCCGGATGCGAGCGGCAAAGCGATTGCCAAAAACCCACAGATCAGCATCAGGATCCCCCAAACTATATCGCCCTGCCACGTTCCGGCCGCAGATATTGAGGTCATAGGCTCCTCCTCTCTAAATCATCGCCGGTAGTGCTCTTCAGCTGTCGCAAAAAAGTCGGCGCCGCCGCTGCCGTCACGCAATGGCTTCTCCGCGCTTTGTTTTGTGCCCCTCCTCGAGCAAGCGCGGCTTGTATCTACACAGGAACACAGTTACTGTGCTCGGATGACGAGAAACATCACCCTCTCGGTTGAGGACTCGGTTTTGAAGGAAGTTCGACGGATCGCGGTGGAGCAGGACACCACGGTAAACGGCCTCGTTCGCCGTTATCTGCACGAGCTCGCCGGCGAAAAGCGGAAAAGAGCCAAAGCACGGCGAGATTTGTTGAAACTGCTTCCCAAAATGAGAGCCCGAGTCGGCCGCATCCGTTGGACGCGAGAGGAACTGCATGCCCGTTGAGGCGTTCATCGATACCAACATCTTCGTCTATTCGGTTTCGTCGCATCCGGCAGAGCAAGACAAGCGCGACAAAGCGCGCGCTCTGCTTGGCTCGGTCGACTTCGGTACGTCGGCGCAGGTCCTGAGCGAGTTCTACGTTACCGCCACCCAAAAAATCGCCGAACCACTCTCGCACAGCCACGCATTGCATTTCATTATCCGGCTCACCCGGCTCCCGATCGTCTCCCTTGACGCCGATGCTGTTCTCGAGGCCATCGCCCTAAAACAGGAACATCGCCTTTCCTACTGGGACGGAGCGATCATCGCAGCAGCGTATCGGCTGGGAGCCAAAACCATCTACTCCGAAGATCTCGCTCACGAGCGCGAGTACGGTTCAGTCCGCGTCATCAACCCATTCCGTGCCAGAGTGAAACCTTAGGAGCTACCGTAGCAGCGGTCTAAGAGCGCCGCATTCTTCTTCGATGCGAGCACACGCATTGCGCTCGGGATTGGAACCGACTATTTTCGGCATGTGAGCCTCGCCGAAATCAAAACCGCCGTCGATCAGCTTTCGCCGAAGGAATTGGTCGAGCTCGCTGCATTCATTCGCGCGCGCGAGAGCGCTGCTTGGGATCGCGAGATCGATGAAGATTTCGCCAGGGACGGCCGACTCCGCCCTGTGCTGCATGAAGTTCGCGACGACGCTCGTGCCGGCCGCCTCGAAGAACTTCCGTGATCGGCAAAACGCATCGGCGCTTTTGGAAAGCGTTCGAGAAACTTCCCGGGCCGATCCAAAAGCTCGCGCGCGAGAAATACGCGCTCTGGAAAAGCGATCCCTTTCCTTGCAGCCAATGTGCCTATACCAGAAACAGCCATCCACAAGAGATTAGCAGGTTAGCCCGGATATGGTTCGCGTTTGTGCCAGTCGGTCGCTTG
>QHBL01000310.1:272-1843 GCA_003244125.1 Chthoniobacterales bacterium | reverse complement strand
GCCGGAAATCTGCAGGCCGCTGCGGGTAAAGCCACATCTCCATCCTCCGCTCTTAACGCGCCGCTATACGTGAATCACGTATAGCATCTCATAACCTACCTCTCGAAACATCATGTATCGTAAGCGGCTTACGATAGACCGATTTTGTCTGTGCAAGCCAGAAGTTCATCGGCCGGAAATGATCCGCTCGTATTCATCATGCGGACCTATCCAGAACCAGTAAACGGTATCGCCTCGTAGGTCTGCTAGTGCGCGGTAGCCGGTTGTGCCAATCCGAATTGACCACACTCTTCCGACCTTCCTGAAGTGTAGCGACGGGAGCCGCGGATAACGGAGCCAGAGGCGATAGGTCTTGCGAGCTTCGCGCCGCACCGGAGCCGGCAGCTGATGATAAGCTTCCCAGAACCTACGGTTCGTCGATGACTTCATGCAGCGGCTTCACGCGTCCCGCCGCGATGTCTTCCGTCAATTCTGCCAGCAGATTATCTAGCTTGCCCGAAGCCGAGTCGGCTTCGATCTGCTTCTCCCATTCGTCGAGGTTTTTGCCCTGGTCATCCGCCAGCAATTTCCAGAGTTCCTCTTGCTCACTCAGCGACAAAGCCCTCACCTGCTCAAGAATTCTTTCTACTGTCGCGCTCACCGAATCATTCTCTACCTACGGCTGAGGAACAGCAAGCTCCCGTTTGTGCCAGGCGGTCGCTTGTTCGTAAGCGTGGGGCCAAACGGAAGACCGTCGCTTCATCGCCGGGTCGGCCGGAAATTTGCATCCCGATGGGGAGGCCGCTGCCGGTAAAGCCACATGGGGCGGAGATGGTAGGCAGGCCGGTCAAGTTTAAGACGCGGGTGTTATGCGGCATGGCAAGTTCCTTCGCCCGGGCTGTCGCAAGGTCGACTGTAAGGTGATGGAAATGGAGGGATGCGGACTCGATTATCTTCTTCCCGCCCGACGCGTTGGCCGGCTATTTGTGCATCGTAGTTAAACTGGCGCGGAAGACGGGCAAGTTGATTAGCTGAGGTAAGTCGGGAACTTCTCAGACTTCTGAAACTTAAACTGTCCCTCGACTGGCTTCTTATCTTCGTTCCGCTCGCGATCCTTCTGCGCTTCTGGCCCGGAGGCATCAGTCCGACTGCGCTCTTTGTTTGTTCCGCTCTCGGCATCATTCCGGTCGCGGGCTGGATCGGGCGCGCCACCGAAGCGCTCGCCGCTCGCGTCGGAGAAGGCTTGGGCGGATTGCTCAACGCCACTTTCGGAAACGCCGCCGAGCTGATCATCGCCGGGATCGCACTTTCCAAAGGCCTGACCAGTGTGGTGAAAGCCTCCATTACCGGATCGATCATCGGCAACGTGCTGCTCGTGCTCGGCTTCTCCATTTTGTTCGGCGGCATTAAATACAAAGAACAGCGTTTCAACCGCACCGCCGCGCGCACTTCCGTCATCTCGCTCTCGCTGGCCGCGATCGGTCTGATCATCCCGACGGTCTTTCACCTCGCCGCCCACTCCAGCCCCGGTGGCTGGAGCCCGCTGGTCGAGCAAGATTCATACGACCGCGCGTTACCCGGAGAATGGGCCG
>QHBL01000310.1:0-211 GCA_003244125.1 Chthoniobacterales bacterium | reverse complement strand
GCGGGCAATGGTCCCGCGGCAAGGCTGTTACAATCCTGGTCACCGCCACAGCCTTCGTCGCCCTACTCTCGGAGTTTCTCGTGGGCACGATCGAAAACGTCCGGCACTCCGTCGGCCTGACCGAGGTGTTTGTCGGCGTTATCGTGGTGGCAATCGTAGGTAACGCGGCCGAGCACTCGACCGCCATCCTCATGGCGATGAAAAACAAGAT
>QHBL01000381.1 GCA_003244125.1 Chthoniobacterales bacterium | reverse complement strand
AGATTTGGGATTTGCTTTACGATCTGAGCAATCGCGGCATCACCATTTTCGTGACCACGCATTACATGGATGAAGCGGAGCGCTGCACTGAGGTCGGGTTCATTTCCGAAGGCAAATTGCTCGCCAAAGCCACGCCGCGCGTTCTCATCGCGTCTTTTCGCGTGCCGTTGCTGGAGTTGAACATCGAGCCGGTGATGCCGGCGCTGGTCGAGTTGCGCGATGCACCGGGCGTGCTCGGTGTCTCGCTGCGAAGCGGTCAGCTTCGAGTTTATTCGGGTGCGCCGAAGCAGCTACTGGAACAATGGAAAACGCGCTGGCCCTTTCCCGATTTGAAGTTGAATGGCGAACGCTGGGTCGAGCCGGACATGGAGGACGTGTTCACGGCCTATTCGCAGGGATACAGCGCCATGCTCGTGCCGGATCAAAATGAACCCCAATCTGCCGCCGAGGACGGACGGCAGCTACAACGCGCCGCCCGCGAGACAGCATGAAGGGTGTGTCGTTTACCGCCATCGCCAGCGTCGCGCGCAAGGAATTTCTCCACATCGTGCGCGACCGGCGCGTGCTCGTGCTGCTGCTCATTCTACCGCCCTTCTTCACCTTGATGTTCGGGCATGCGTTCGAGGCGGGCGATCTGACCGACGTTCCCGCGCTGCTGATCAATCGCGATGCGACGGAGCAGACGCAGCGCTTCATTGATGTCGCGCAGAAGAACAAAACGTTCGCCTGGCGGTTTGCGCCCGCGGAATTGAAAAACGAGAAGGACCTGATCGGCCATCATGTGCAAGCGGCGGTCGTCATTCCGTCTGGCTGGAGCGCGAGTCTGGCTAATGGCAATCCGCAGCCGGTGCAGGTGTATCTCGACGGCGCCGACACCAACACCGCGTCACAATTGCAAGGCGCGCTTCAGCAAAGCCTGGCCGATTTTCAGATGGGCGAACGACAAGTCATCATCGACGCGCTGCCCACCGAAGTGTTCGAGCTTGGGGAGAAACTGCCGGCGCAAGTGCGCAAACAATTTACCTCATTGATGGAAGCCTGGGGCGTGGACGCGCACATTCTTTACAACCCGAAGTCGCGCTTCATCGATTACGTCACGCCGGGAATTATCGGGCTGATTTTGCAGTTGCTCACCGTCACCCTCATGGCCTGCACCATCGCGCGCGAGCGTGAGTCCGGCACGCTTTACCAACTGATGGTGACGTCGCTGCACCGCGGTGAAATCGTGCTCGGCAAAATCATTCCGTATCTCGCCATCTCAGCCATCATTATCCTGCTCATCATCGGCTTGGTGGCGGTGCACTTTCACGTCCGCTTCTACTCGCCGGGCGTGCTCGCGATCATTTGCCTGCTCTTCCTCTTGTGTTCGCTCGGTCTCGGCCTTGTCATCTCGGCAATCTCGCGCACGCAAACGCAGGCCATCCAGTTCTCCGTCTTTTTTCTGCTGCCGGTGTTCGTTCTCTCCGGCGCTTTCGCCCCGCTCGAGCATTTGCCGGCGTTCATTCAATGGGTTGCGGAAATTTTCCCGCTGACACATTTCTGCCGCGCTTTTCGCCTGGTGAATCTCTATCGCGCGGGCCCGTCATTTTACGCGATGGATTTGATCGTCCTCATGTTAGGCGTGGTGGTCACTTTTATTGGCGGCGCCCTCCTGCTGCGCCGGATCGAGCAATAGCGTGAAACGCGTCGCGCTGCTTCTATTGCTCGCCGCAGTTCCGCTCAGTTTTGCCGAAAGCAGGGAGCGCGACAAAGCCACACCGCTCGAAGTGTTCGACGCGATGCACGATGGCTTCGTGGCCGAGAAGGCGAGAGGAGTCCACGCGCGTTATCAATTCAACATCAGCGGCCCGCGCGGAGGCGAATGGTGGATTGAGGTGGATGACGGGAAGTTCAGGATGGGCCGCGGCCAAATCGGGAATGCCGACGTCACCATCGTCGCCAGCGACAACGATTGGGTGGCGCTTTCCAATGGCAAGCTTTCCGGCGTCTGGGCTTCGTTAAGCGGACGGCTGAAGGTGCGCGGCAGCCCGACGCTCGCGCGCAAACTCGACGCGATGTTCCCGTAGATATGTCATCCCGAACAAAGCCGAGGATCCACGGCGTCACGCTTCAGTAATTTGGCCGCATCCCGCGACTGCGCTCCGCTCCGCTGCTAGAACTTCGCGTGGATCTCCACCTTCACGTACGGCGCCGGATCGGTGCGGAAACTTTGGTCGGCCCGACTGTAATCAAAATTGCGCTGCAGTGAGTAGCCGGCGCCGAAGTCGAGATCGATCTTATCGGTCGGCGAATAGGTAAACCCGAGACCTGCGCGATAGTCGGTGTAATCGACCACGGCACCGCTGAGTTTCGCCGTCTTTCCGCCTCGGGCTTGGAAATCACTGTTGTGATCGACGCGAAAGGCGCTGCCCGCAATTTCGCCACCGACCCACACATCGAGCTGTTTAGTGACCGAGTAGATCAGACGCGGCTCGGGCGGGACTGCCATCAATCGCCACTGAGGGCAAGGCACCCACACCACGCCGGCAAGCGGGACGACCGGAAATTCGCTGCTCAGGAATGAGGCTCGGACCGCGGTAAGGATGTAAAACTTGTCCGGCTTTACCACCCAGAAACGCCCAAGCAGGATCGGGCAATCGAATGCGTCCAGATTGATGTGCTCCTCGGTGTAAATGCCGGGCCGGAATTGCAAAAATGCGCCCACGTCCTGCCCATGCATGTAGTCGATGCCAAGCACGAGCTGGCCCGTTTGCAGGTGAATCGGAAGCGGCGCATTGGTCCCGCTGAAATCGTAGCGGTCGTAGCTCACACCCGTGCGCAGATACCAGTTGCCCGAAAGGTGAAATCGATGGCCGTATTCGAATTGGTTTTGCCAGCTGTCCTGGCTTCCGAAATCGTGGCGTGTGTTCGTGAAATCGCTCCCGAAGACATAAGCGCTCTCGATTTCGACGTAGTCGATCGGCACCGGCAGGAGCGTTTCCGTACTTTGGGTGGTGACGACAGGCTCCGGTGGACCGGCGAAAGCAGACGCGCTGACAAGGCAAAAGGCGGCGAGCAAATATTTGTGCATGGCGAAGTGGTTAAGGTCGATTCGCAAGGGATTGAGGCGGCGGATTGCTTTTTCGCGCTAAGAGCTTGAGATGTCCAGCTTTTCACCAGGCTGCATCACGCGCATCTGCGCTCTGGATCCGCGTTTGTTCATTTCGTCCTGCAACATTTCCGGCCTGCCTTTCAGCAGCGGGAACGTCCCGAAATGGATCGGCACGACATAGCGCGGTTTGACCAATTCGATCGCGTCGGCCGCGCGCGACGGTCCCATGGTGAAATGGCCGCCCATGCACACGAGCATGTAATCAATGGCGCACTCGCGCGGCACCAGCGCCATGTCCGAAAATAAGTCGGTGTCCCCGGTATGATAAATCGCCGGCCCATTGCGCNNTCGTCGCGCATGACCATTGACCCATGCCATGCGCTCACAAAGCGCGCCGTGATTTCACCATCCAAAAGCGAAACCTCGCCGCCGATGTGTCCCACTAACTCCGAGTCCGCCAATTCCTTTGGATAACCCACAACCGTCCGCATCGCTGCCGCCAGATCGTACGTCGCAACAAGCTTCGCGCCCGTTTTCTTCGCGATCTCGACCGCATCGCCGACATGATCGCCATGGCCATGCGTCAGACAGATGAGATCAACCCGCTCCAGCGCCGCGATCGCCTCTTCAGCTTGCGGGAAGAGCGGATTCCGCAACCACGGATCAATGAGCAGAGTCTTTCCAGACTCCGTTTCTAATTTGAATCCAGCGTGCCCGTAAAACGTGAGCTGCGTTGGCATCGGCGTGATTGAACTGAGATTCGGGACTCGAGCAAGGTGATCGCGAAACGAATCACTCGATCTTGGCGATCATGCGTGCGCCTGCTGCTTACGCGGATCGGTCTCCGCGATGATCAAACTGACCGCGTGCTGATTGAATCCCTTGAACCCGCCTTTGCGTTGCAGGTTTTCCAAGTGACTGCCAATCGCGCCGTTGCTCATGAACTCCTGAAATTGATTCTCCGTGATGGAGCCATTCTTGAGCAACGCGTCCGCGCGTTCCTGCCGCACTTTCCAGCGCGCGCCTCGATTGTTTTTTCTTTCCAGCAGTTAGAACACCCTGTGGAACTCTTGCGGGAAGGGCGCGACACCAGAGCAGTGCTTCGCAAAAAAAATTGGATGTCGGTTCATGAAAAAATCCTTTGCCGCGCTGCCTCTTAGGACGTTTCCGGCAATCTTCAAAATACGCTGGCCGCGAACTTGCACCTGGCATCGTTGCGCTTTTGCGATCAATGAGTTCATGCAAAGTTGCAGAGTCGATGACGCACGATCGACCTTCGCCACAAAATGCTTTTGTAGGATGGGGATTCTGGCGTTGAAATGGAGAACTGATTGAGAGACAATAATCCTTTTAACGGAGCCCGAACAATGACACAGCCACAACCCTACGTCCCCACCGCACGCGAGCAGAAGTTTCTCGAGAGCGTCGAAGAAGGCCGCTATGAGCGGGAAATTATCAGTGGGCTCGGCCCCTTCTTCAACG
>QHBL01000370.1 GCA_003244125.1 Chthoniobacterales bacterium | reverse complement strand
GATTTTCAGCGGCGGTTCTGGCGCGTGATCGGCCACCGGAAGAAAACGCTCGTCATTCGTTTTCACTTCGAACCCGAACCAGCGTTGACCTTCGTCGTCGTGAAGTTCGATGTCGCGTCCGGCCAGATTGGTGATCTGCACCGTGGCGATGACCGGCTCGTAGGCGATATATTGCAGCCGCTTGAATTTGAGATCGACCTGAATCTGGGCCTGCGCGGAGAGAGCGACGAAAAAGACGGTCGCGCAGGTCAGGGTTCGATTCATCGGCGGCTAAAATAACGCAACTCCCCGGAGATGAAAGTTGCTGCGAACCATGAGAGCTCTTTTTGGGCCACAGATGGACACGGATGAAACACGGATTGTGGAAGGCATGTTGTCGAGTCATCCGTGAAATCGTGTCCATACGTGGCTAATTGTTGCGCATCGTCGCGCGGACGAGAAATGTGATCACGATCGTCGACCCATGAAGCAGCCGCGATTCATCCCGCTCGCCCCACGCGAAGTCCTCACCGACGACCAGGTGCGAGAACGCGCGCACGCTTTCTTCGAGCAGATGCAGCGGCGTCGCACGGTCCGCGAATTCTCCCCTCGCGCAGTGCCGCGCGAAGTGATCGAAGATTGCCTGCGCGTGGCTGGGAGCGCGCCGAGCGGCGCTAACTTGCAGCCCTGGCACTTCGTCGCGATCGGCGACCCCGCGGTCAAACACGAGATCCGCGTCGCGGCGGAGGAGGAAGAGCGCGAGTTCTACGAACACCGCGCGCCGAAGGAATGGCTCGAGGCGCTCGCGCCGCTGGGAACCGATTCGCGCAAGCCGTTCCTGGAGATCGCGCCCTGGCTGATCGCGATCTTCGCGCAACCCTACAGCACACTGCCAGATGGCAGCCGGATGAAACACTATTACGCGACCGAATCCGTGGGGATCGCGACGGGTCTGCTCGTCGCGGCGATTCATCAGGCCGAGCTCGCCGCGCTCACGCACACGCCAAGCCCGATGGCGTTCCTGAACCGCATCCTCGGGCGCCCCGCGCACGAGAAGCCGTTTCTCCTGCTGGTCGTCGGAAATCCCGCAGCGGATGCACAAGTGCCGGATATCGCGCGAAAGTCGCTCGACGAAATCGCATCCTTCGTCCTTTAGAGCGGCGTTGTAACCGCGGGGGCGCTGACCCCGGGCGCCGTACCTTTACGGCGCGCAGCGAGCCAATAATAGAGGGACGATTCACGCGTGGCGTTGCGCCAGCCTGCGATCAGCTCGATTCCCGTGATGATCTGCGCACCCGCAACGGAGCGGCCGGCATCCGTAGGGGATCAGGTCGGAAGGCCGCGAGCGACGTGAGGACGGCGCAGATGGTCACCCCCCCCACAAACTCTTCGGCAAACTCGGCGTCTGTGCCGCAGGCGCAGTCTCCCGGCGGCGCAGCCGCATGAAAAAAGCATCGCGATGCGCGACCTAATTTATCCGGAGTTACCTTCTCGAAGCTGCCAGATCATTTGCCAGAGCCGGTCGGTTTCTCCGCGCTCAATCACCTGGAGTGGCGTTGAGCCATCGAATTGCTTGTTAGGCCGCTGCAACCATTCATCGACGGATTGATCTCTGATGATGGCACCGAGAGCGTGGCGAACGCGCATTTCCTCGCTGCGTTCTTAAGAAGGTTTCACACAGAGCGGTGATTCAATGTCGTAAATTATACTGACCTTTGGCCAAGGTGCGACACTTCCATAAGTTCCCTGAGGTCGACGAAACGCACGGAAGTCGCATCGACAACTGTAACAGGCTTGCTCTTGATCTGTTGAAAAAACAATGCATTCTTTTCAACATGAAACAAGCCCGCTCGCCGATCTCCCACCCACGGCAAATCCTTCGGCGCATCGCCAAAAAGGGGCGAGGTTGGGCGTTCACGCCGCACGATTTCGCCGATCTTGGCGATCCTCGCTCGGTCGGGATGGCGCTTACCCGGCTGGTGCGCGACGGTAGAATTCGCCGGGTCGGCCGGGGACTCTATGATTGCCCCCGCGCGCATCCTGTTCTTGGCCAGACCGGGGCTACCTCCGACGCGGTTGTCTCTGCCGTTGCTCGAAACAAAAATCTCCGAGTCCTTCCTTCCAAAGCCGTGGCCGCGAATCGGCTCGGGCTGAATACCCAAGTGCCCGCGCAAATGGTGTATCACACCGACGGTGCACCCGCCGGCGTCCAACTCGGTAAGCTCAAGATCGTCTTCCGTCGCAATACCGGCCGCAATCTCGCCCTGGCCGGCCGGCCGAGCGGCCTCGTCGCTCAGGCCCTGCGCGATGTTGGCAAGGATCACGTGAGACCACATCATCTCAAGCGCATCCGTGATCATCTTCCCGCGGCGGAACGGAAACAACTGAAGCAGGACCTCGGTCTTGTCCCTGCTTGGATGCGACCGCACTTCCAGGAGCTCGCTCGCGCCGATGCCTGAGGACGCATACCTCAAACTATCTCGCCGCGAGCGTTTCGAGCTACTCGATGCAGGGTCGCGTGCAGCCGGTCTCGCGCCCGCGATTCTGGAAAAGGATTACTGGGTCTGCCGCACTCTCGATGTCCTCTTCGCCCTGCCCGATCTCGGGCAGCATCTGGTTTTCAAAGGAGGCACTTCTCTCTCCAAGGTCTTTCGGCTGATCGAGCGGTTCTCCGAAGATATTGATGTCTCATTCCACCGGGATTTCCTCGGCTTCGGAGCGGACCGCGATCCCGAAGCAGCGTCAGGGAAAGAACAAGTCCGCAGGATCGATGCGCTGCGGGATGCCTGCACGGCATGCATTCGCGAGAGCCTGTTTCCCGCGCTCAAAGCGAAGCTGATCGACGAGCTTCCCTCCGATCACGATTGGTCGATCGAGATAGATGCGCAGGACGCGCAGACGATCCTGTTTCACTTTCCGCAGGCCGGATCTGTGGGCCTTTCCTATATTCAACCCTCAGTTCGGATCGAACTAGGCGCACGCTCCGATCACTGGCCGGAGGCACGCCACGAGATTCGGTCGATTCTCGGCGAAAGCTTCGGCCTTCCGCTCGGTCTCGCGACCGTCCAGGCCCTCGCCGCCGAGCGAACATTTTGGGAAAAGGCCACGCTGCTGCACGCAGAGTGTCATCGTGATCCCTCCCAGTCGATGCCGGCGCGCTACGCCCGCCATTATCACGACCTTGCCCGGCTCGCCATGTCGCCCGTGGCGCCTGCAGCTATCGCCGATGTCGATCTGAGAAAACGGGTCGTCGTCCACAAGACCGTCTATTTTCGTTCCAAATGGGCGCGGTATGACCTCGCGGAACCGTCCACCTTTCGACTGGTGCCGCCGAAGGAACGGTTCGCGGAATTGGAAAGGACGATGAATCCATGCGGGAGATGTTCTTCTCTCCGCGGCCGGCGATGTCGGAAGTGCTCCGGACACTGGCCGCGCTCGAAGAGAAGATTCGCAGCCTGCCGGCCTGATTAACCGCGCGGCGCAGTCCTGCCATCGCCAGGGCGATTAGCTCCGTCTCACTGATGATCTGCGCACCCGCAACGGAGCGGCCGGCATCC
>QHBL01000229.1 GCA_003244125.1 Chthoniobacterales bacterium | reverse complement strand
GTGGGCATGGCGTCGCGCGCGTTCAACATGAGCGCGTTCATGACCTGCTCAATTTGCACCGAGTCCACTTCGGCCGGCCAAAGATTCGGCGGAATGTCGATCTCGGCCCGGACGTTGGATCCGTGCAAGGCGAACTCGCTCGCTTTCGTCAACACCCGCGTGATGTCGATCACCTTCTTTACCGGCGCGCCGCCTTTCGAGAAGGTGAGGAGCTGGCTGGAAAGATGGGCCGCGTGCTGTGCCGCTTGCGCCGCTTTGTTCAGGCAGGTGAGCAGATTCTTGGCGTCGCTCGGCGCTTCGAGTTGCGCCAGCCCGATGTTGCCGGAGATAACGGTGAGAATGTTGTTCAGATCGTGCGCGATGCCGCCGGCCAGCGTCCCCACCGATTCCAGCTTGCCCGTGGTCAGCCGCTCGTCCTCCGCGCGTTTCCGCTCCGTCACGTCGCGGAAAAATGCCGAGACGCCGCCGCCGCTCGGATAACAATGCACTTCAAACCATTTCGTCTCGGCCGGGTCGGATGCCTCGAACTCGATCGGTTCCTGCTGCGCCATAACGCGCCGATAATTTTTCTCAAACTGTGTGCCGCAAAGCTCCGGAAATTTTTCCCAAAGCTCGCCGCCGAGGAGCTCGTCGCGGGCGCGGCCGAGGAGCCGTTCCGCTTCGGGATTCACGTAGGTGAAGCGCCATGCGAAATCGAGCGCGATGAATCCGTCGGTCGTATTCTCGAGAATGTCACGCAAGGTGCGCGCCGACTCCTGCAAGGCCGCCCGCGCCTGGTTGCGCTCGGTCAGCTCGCGAATCTGCCGCTCCGCCACCGCCATTCGCACATTGAGGCGCGAGAGATCGATCGGTTTCGTCAGGTAATCATTAGCGCCCGCTGCCAGCGCCTGCTCGAGGTCCTCGCGGTCGGCTTTGGCGGTGACGAGGAGGATGAACATCTCGTCGCCATCGGTGCGCTCGCGCAATTCCCGGCATAACTCCAGGCCGCTCTTCCCAGGCAGCATCCAATCCAGGATGAGAAACGCGAAACTCTCCTCCGCCAGCGCTCGCTCCGCCTCTTCCGCGCTCGCCACCGCCGTGACCTGGTGGCGGCGCAGCTCGATCAGTTTGCGCAGTGTATCGCGGCTGTCATCCTGATCTTCAACAAGGAGAATTTTCATCGTCACTCGGCGAGCGGACTTTCGGCAATGGCGCAGGAAGTCCCCCCAAATCCCCCCGAAAATCCCCTGAAATTTCTAGAGCAGCAGGTTGATTGCCACACAGCAAGCCGAGGCCAATCGCGCGGGGTGAAGTTTAGCGATTCCTGGAACAAGCTGCGCTCGCTCAGAACAATCGAATTTGTCGCTCGTCTTGCACTGACCTTGCTCAAGGGTAAATAACGCCATCGTCGCGAAGCTCATGTTCCGAATTTTCGTTTGCTTTTGCGCTTCGGCGGCCGCTTTTGCGCAAGAACCGGCTGCCAAACCGCCGACAACTCCTGCGCCACTGCCGGAAGCGAAAACGACCATCAGCTCGGTCCATGTTGATGGGCCTTACATCGCGCTCACCTTCGACGACGGACCGAATCAAAAGCTAACGCCGCGCCTGCTTGATCTCCTCGCGCTACATCACATTCACGCCACGTTTTTTGTCGTCGGCGAAAATGCCGCGGAATACCCGGAGATTCTCCAGCGCGCAGTGCGGGAAGGGCACGAGATTGGAAACCACAGCTGGTCGCATCCGAATTTCGCCAGGATGTCCGAGGAGGCGGTGCGCTCACAGGTAAAACGCACCGAAGACGCCATCACCAGCGCGACCGGCGCGCGCCCGACTTTGCTGCGCCCGCCCTACGGCTCCATCACCGCGCACCAGAAGCATTGGCTGCACGATGAGCTCGGCTACGAAATCATTCTGTGGGATGTCGATCCGCTCGACTGGAAGAATCCCGGCCCGAGCGTTGTGGCCAACCGCATCCTGAAAGAAACGCGCCCGGGGTCGATTGTCCTCTCGCACGATATCCACGCACAAACCATCGAAGCCATGCCGGACACGATACGTGAGCTGGAGGAGAAGGGCTTCAAATTCGTGACCGTTTCAGAGTTGTTGAAAATGGCTACACCCTTGCCGGCGCCGGCACCGAAACCAGTGAGCGCATCAGCGACAACACCGGCACCGGCGACATCCCCGAGCGGCTAACCACATGGTCATCCCTCGATTTCGCTCGAGGATAACGGTGTAGCTGTCGCGAAAGCTTTGCGCCCGTCTAGTGCGCGGCGCTGCTATTCTGCTGCACCATCCGCTGCTCGGCCTGGCGCTTGGCGATAACGAAATGATTGTTATCGCCGTAATTGCGCCACGGACCGGGCGGCACATCGCGTACTTCGACAAATTGCCAATCGGTCACGTCCATTGGCCCAAGCCCGAGATAATCGCGCACCGCCGGTGAAACATCGAGTCCCGCGCCGTGATTCAGATTCGGCTTCGGCCGCTCGTTCTGAAAAACATATTGAAAATGGTCGGTGCGAAAAGGACCGCAGTCTTCCCATTGCGCGTAACAAATACGGTTGCCTTTGCGAATGGCGAGCCACCGATCTTTGCAGACCGATCGACCAGGCTCGGTGTAGGCCATTCTGAACCATGGGATTACCAGTGGCGCTTCTGGTTTAAACTGGCCATGCGTCACGTCGTTGTAAGGCAGTGCGCAGTAGAACGGATTCTGCCGCGGCGTGAAGGAGGCCGGGACAAAATTCCGCCGCGAGCTCGGATCGGGATTATCGAACCCACCGTAATTAGCTGTCCAGTTCGCGTCCCACGAGCTTTTGAAATTCGGCACCGGATTGTTCATCGCCGCCTGCTCGCCCACCCAAAAAACCGTAGTCACGATATTCGACTTCCACGGGTAGCGTGTAGTCGTGCTCGTGCGGGAGGCGGTCGGCACGAAGACCTGCGGCTCGACTTTGAGCAGGGCCTGCTCGCGGAGTTTACGCGCATATTTCGCAAAATCCGCAGCACTTTCATAGGGCGATTGCGCCGTGGCCGTCGCCACAGCTGCGAGGATGAAAGCGATAGCTGTACGGCTTTTCCCCATGGGCGTGACAGTTTTTATAGGAAAATGCGCAGGCGGGCAAGCGGTTTTCCTAACGCCCCAAAACACGCCGCTCGCCAGCGCACTCCATTCCAAGCAGCATCCATTCCAGCCTTTTACCAGCGGAACCTCGTTGGAAGGAGGACAGGATTAACAGGATTGACTCGATTACTGGATCCAGAGATGAACAGCAGCGCGACTGTCAGTAAATCCTGTTAATCCTGTCTAGTTCGCAAAGAGGAACTACCACCGTGACAGCCGAGTCTCGTGCTGGAAATGCACGTCATCGGTTTGCGGGTAGTCCAGGGTATAATGCAACCCCCGGCTCTCCTTTCGCAGCAACGCGCTATCCACGATCAATGCCGCCACCGTCGCCAGGTTCCGCAGCTCCAGCAGGTCCACCGAGACTTTGAAGTTCCAGTAAAATTCGTGAATCTCGCGCTGGAGGTTCCGCAACCGCGCGGCTGCCCGCTGGAGGCGTTTGTCCGTGCGCACGATGCCGACGTAATCCCACATCAGCCGCCGGATTTCGTCCCAGTTATGGTAGATCACCACCAGCTCGTCGACGTCCTGCACATCACCGGCGACCCATTCCGGTAAACTGATTTTGTGATTCTGCTCCCGCGGAAATTCCCGCAGCAGCGCCTCGCAGGCGCGCGGCGCCACGACCACCCCCTCGAGGAGCGAGTTGCTCGCCAGCCGGTTCGCTCCGTGCAATCCGGTGCAGGCCACTTCGCCGATGGCATACAGCCCGCGCAAACTGCTCGCGCCATTCACGTCTGTCTTTATCCCTCCGCACTGATAATGCGCCGCTGGCACCACCGGAATCGGTTGGCGGCTCATATCGATGCCGAGCGCGAGACAGCGCTCGAAAATGTGCGGGAAACGCTCGCGCAGGAACGCCTCCGGTTTTTGGGTGATGTCGAGATAAACGCATTGCGCGCCGCTGCGTTTGATCTCGGCGTCGATCGCGCGCGCCACCACATCCCGCGGCGCGAGCGAGCCGCGCGGATCATATTTACGCATGAAATCCTCGCCGCGGCTGTCGCGTAAAACTCCGCCCTCGCCGCGCACCGCTTCGCTAACGAGGAACGAGCGCTCCTGCGGATGGAAGAGACACGTCGGATGGAATTGGATGAACTCCATGTTCGCGATGAGCGCGCCGGCGCGCCACGCCATCGCCACACCGTCGCCCGTCGCCACCGTCGGGTTTGTTGTGTAAAGATAAACTTTTCCGCAGCCGCCCGTCGCGAGCACGACGCGATCGCTCCGAATCGTTTCCACCACGCCGGTTTTCTCTTCGAGCGAATACAACCCGAGACAGCGATCTTCGGTCGCGAAACCGAGCTTGGCCGCCGTGATGAGATCGATCGCGGTGTGATTCTCCAGCAACTGCACATGCGGCGCTTTGCGCAATGCGGCGAGCAGCGCGCGCTCGATCTCGCGCCCCGTCACGTCCTGAACGTGCAAGACGCGGCGCTTCGAGTGCCCGCCTTCGCGTCCGAGATCCAGCTCGCGATGACCGGAAACGTCGCGCTCATCGAAGTGCACGCCGATCTCCATCAGCTCCCGCACCGCCTCCGGACCTTCGGTTACAATCGTGCGCACGACCGCCTCGTCGCAAAGTCCCGCGCCAGCCTCGAGCGTGTCGCGCACATGCAGCTCGAACGAATCTTCATCGCTCGTCACGCAGGCGATGCCGCCCTGCGCCCACGCCGTGTTGGAATCGGCGCCTTTGCGCTTGGTAATCACCGCGACCGACCCGTGCTGCGCCGCTTTCAAGGCAAAGCTCAGGCCGGCAATCCCGCTGCCGATGACGACGAAATCGAACTCCTTCACAGCAGGCCCATGTTGTCGATCAGCCGTGTTTTGCCGATCCAGACCGCGAGCAACATCCGCGCATTCGGCCGCACTGTATCGAGCGGCTCCAGCGTTTCGCCATCGGCAATGGTGATGTAATCGACGCGCGCGCTTTTCACCGATCGTATGAACTCGTGAGCTAACGCGGTTAACTCGCCAGCCGATGTTTTGCCATGGTCAACCAAATCCTTTGCCTGAGCCAGAGCGCGATACAAAGCTGTCGCCTCCCGACGTTCGCTGGCACTGAGATATTGATTGCGCGAGCTGAGCGCGAGGCCACCGCTTCCGCGCACCGTCGGCACAGCGATGATGTCGATTGCAAAATTCAGATCGCGCACCATGCGGCGAATGATCGCGAGTTGCTGGTAATCTTTTTCGCCAAATACCGCAGCGCTGGGTTGGAGGAGGTTAAACAACTTCGCCACCACAGTGCAGACACCGCGGAAATGTCCAGGCCGTGACGCTCCTTCGAGCCGCTGCGACAATTCGATTTCATCGACATAGACGGATCGATCTTGCGCGTACATCTGCTGCTGGTCCGGACGAAAGAGCAGATCGACTCCGGCATCTCGGCAGAGCTGTTCGTCGCGCGCGGTCGGGCGGGGATATTTGTCCAGGTCGGCGCCGGGCTCGAATTGCAGCGGATTAACGAAAATGCTGACAACCACTTCGCCCTCGGCGTCGGCCTGTGCTCGCGCCGCGCGAATTAATTCCAGATGACCGCGATGAAGCGCACCCATCGTCGGCACGAGCACGCGCGCGGTGTGGTGCGGCCGACGCCGTATCGCTGCTGTGATGGACGAAATGATCTCCATACGCGGACTCAGCCAGCGGGTGGATTAATCCAGATGGCCTGGCGCCCGACAGCGAATCGTGCGTGCTGAAAATTGTTCCAGCCGGCTCGCCGGGCCAGCTCGCCCATTTCGGCAAAACTGAAAGCGCGCGCGGCGGAAAGGCGGGCGTCGATTTTCGTCATTGGCTCGCGATAACTAATTGCGGTGACGAGATGGATCGCGATGCTGAGCCAGCGCGCCCTCCGCAAATCCGTCACCAGTACCGCGCCGCCTGAGAGCTCACGGCATTTCCGCAGAACACGCAACGCATCCGCTTCGCTGAAATGATGCAGCGCGAGTGAGAAAAGGACGAGGTCGTACGCTTGCGGCGAATTCCATTGAAACAAATCGGCTGCGGCAAAATGAATCTCGGGAAAGTCGCGGCTCAGCGTCTGCGCAATTTCCACCGTCGCGCTTTGCTGATCGATGGCATCGATTTCCACCCGCACGTTATGAGCGCGGGCAAAACAAGCGATGAGCCGCGGGATATCGCCCGAGCCGGTGGCGAGATCGAGCACGCGCGCGCGCGACCCCGGCTTGAGCCAGCGCGACAGAAAATGGAGCACGAGCCGGTGACTGCCGAAGCGGCGATTGAGCGAACGCAGGTTTGCCAGATCGCGCTCGAGCTCGGGCGTGACCGGCTGCGGGCGGTCCATCAGCTCGGGCGTGGTGGGATCGAAACTGCGTTTCAATGTGAATCGTGACTAGTGACTGGTGAATGGCTTCGGCATCGCGCTGCGGTCTATTCACCATTCACCGATCACTATTCACTCACCGCCAAAAAGCCGCGCCAGGAATCAGGCAACTCCGCCGTCTCAATCTCACTCGCGATACGCCCTTCGAACTCCGGATGAAAGACCGTGCTCGTCCCGTAAACCATGATGGCGTCTTCGTTGCCCTCCACCCGCAGCGCGTGCGCCACGCCGGGCGGAATGATGACGCCGGCGTTGTTTGGACCGCGATGGTTATCGCCATCGATGAACAGGCGCATGGTCCGCGCGGGCAAACCGCTGCGAACATCGCGCAGGATCAGCTCGACCCGACCCTGCACAAAAAACATGATGTCCCACTGCTCGCGCTCGTAGAGAGGAACTGCGCTGGGCGCGCCGCCGAAAAGCTGCTCCATCCATTGCGCCGCATCTTTGCCTTCGGGAACAAACGGCGGATGCACATGAAATCCTTTCGCGGTGTGCGCGAACATGCGGGCGGCAGCCCATTGCGCCGGCCACAGTTTCGAATCAGCGAGAGCGCCTTCGTTTTGTCGAACAAATTCTCCGAAGACTCCGCGATGCCGCTGCGAGTGAATGCTGCGCGCGAAAATCTCCACGCCGGGAATCCACTCAGCGGGCAGCTCGTCGCGCTTTGCCACCACCTGACCCGCCTCTAATCCGCTGCTCGCAAGCCGCTCCGCCAGCGAGGGCGCGGCGTAATCACGCGTGCTCAACGAACTCACCGCTTCCGGTTGCAATCCGCGCCAAAGATTTTCCTTACTCATGGCTGCGCCTCACCTAACGAGAAATCGCCGCGGTCGCGAGAAAGATTTGGATGGTAGAATGGATCGCGCGCGAAGGCTTCCGGCCAGCGCTGCGCCAGTTCCGGGCATGATCGCGCCGAAGGAGTTTGCGGCAAACTCCGTCGCAATTCCGCATAGGGAACGGAGACGACCCGCAAACCGGCATCGCGCAATTTCAGGCAAAACTCCACGCACGTGCAAAGATCGTCGTTGCGCGCGAACGCGAGCAATCCGGCTGCTCTCGGGAACGCAATCTTTTGCAGAACCTCGCGCCGCGTCATCAGGCCTGCTCCGCTGATCGCGCTATAATTTCTCACCGTCTGGAGCTGCCGGTTCGCTCCACGAAAATCGCGGGCCACTCCGGCAAAAGCGTTCCGAATTTCGCCGCCCGGGAGCAGAACCAATCCAGCGGTCTCTACCGTCGCGTCGTCCGCTAAAATTCGCGGCGCCACCGCACCGATCTTTTCCGACTGTGCGTACTCGGCAAGAATCGAGAGCCAATCCGCGCTCACCGGCTCAAGACCGATCTGGAGAAAAAGCAGCATCTCCGCTTGCAGGTCCAGCAGTGCGGCCGGCTCGCTCACAACTTCGAAATTCGGATACGCCGTGCGCTCCCGAATCGAGGCCGACGCCTCCGCATCGCCATCGAGCAAAACGATCGCCACTTTCGTCGGCGCCACACGCCGCCGCACCCGATAAGCATGCGTTTCCCAGTCGATCGTGACGCGGCCGTCGATGCGCCTGCGCCTGAGGTGTTGCTTGATCGCGCTCCGTCCCGCTTCCAGCGCACCCGGTTTTCGCCGGATGTTGTGCGCGGTCGATTCAGCCGTGCGCCGCCAATGGTAAAGCACACGCGGAATGTGCCGGATGCGTTTTGTCTGCTCAGCCACGCGCAGGAGCAAATCGTAATCTTGCGCCCCGTCGAACTCGCTCCGCAATTCGTCCACAAATCCGCGGCGCATGACCACGAAATGCCCGAGGTAATCGTGCGTCAGGAAAAAATCCGGCGACCAATCTGGTTTGAGCATCGGCGCCGCGAAATGATCGTCGATGATCTTGTCTTCGTCGGAATAGATCACGTCGGCGGGACGATCAAACTGAAGTAATTCCACCGCGCGGAAAATCGCATCCGGCTCGAGCAGATCATCATGATCGAGCAGCGCGATCCAGTCGCCGCGGGCGTGAGAAAGAGCGACGTTCAACGCCGCCGAAATCCCGCCATGCTGTTTCTCCAGGAATACTCTGATGCGCGCGTCCTCGTTTTGCTGGAGTGCCTCACTCACGCGCGGCGACCCGTCATCGACGATGAGCAGCTCCCAATTTTCGTAAGCCTGCGCTCGGACAGAATCGATCGCGGCGCGCAACCAGACCTCGTTAGGTTTAAACGTCGGCATGAGAACAGAAACCAGCGGCTGGTAAACAAACGCGCGTGCTTCTTCCCGCAGGCGCGGGAGTTCATCGCCAGCGACACGATGCCGCGCCAGCCAGCGTTCATATTCCGTCAGCTCGGCGGGCACGTTTCTCTTCGAGCCAAACATCCGAAAGGACGCGCTCAATACTTTCGCCACCCGTCCCTCCACGCTGCGCCGCAAGCGCTGATGGTCTTCGCGCAACTGCTCCAGCTCGCGCTTCACATCCTTGAGCCGCAGCAATTCCTCCTCCAGCCGCCTAATGTGCGCTTCGGCCGCGCGCAGCTCCTCATCCATCGTCCACAGTATATTGATTGATGCCGCGCTCGGGCAAATCTACCCTGCGCCGCCGCTCGCATGCTCCAGTATTGCGTTTACCTCGTTTATCGCGCGGCCGTTTTTATCCTCGGCTCGTTCCCGCTACCTGCGCTCTTTGCCCTCGGGCAA
This sequence comes from Chthoniobacterales bacterium, assembly GCA_003244125.1. The sequence continues at coordinate 858 of QHBL01000229.1, read as the reverse complement.
TTCGGCGGCGCCATCGCGTGGGTCATTCTTCCGCAATATCGCGCCCTTGCATTTCGTAATACGCGCATCGCATTCGCCGGCGAGATTTCCGAACGCAACTCGCGCCGCTTAGTGCTTCGGCATTTCCAGCGACTCGGCGCCAATCTGCTCTGCTCGATCAAGTTCGCGCAATTGCCGCCAAGTCGAATCCTCGAGCGCGTGCAGGTGGAGAATCTTCATCACATCACTGACGGCCTCGCCGCCAGGAAACCGCTCGTGCTTCTGCTCAGCCACATCGGGCCATGGGAACTCTGCGCCCAAATTCTCCCGCTCTTCACTGGCGAACACCGCAGAGCGACGGTGTATCAGCGTTTGCGCAACCGCTACATCGACGCGCATGTCCGCCAGGCGCGCGCTCGCTTCCAGGTCGAGATGCTGGACCGCAGCGAAGGTTTCGCCAAAGCGCTGCAAGTGCTGCGCGGCGGCGGCATCGTTGGAATCCTGGGTGATCAACATGCCGGCGACAGCGGGCTTTGGACGCCGTTCTTTGGACGAATCGCTTCGACAACGCCACTGCCTGCCTTGCTGGCCCGACGCACTGGTGCGCTTATCGTGGCGGTGGCGGTGCACACCGATGGCTGGGCGCGCTGGCGGGTAATCGCGGAGTCACCGATCACAGTCGAGCACGAGTCGGTGGAGTCGCTCACGGCGCGGGGCAACGAAACGCTCGAACGGCAGGTGCGGCGCGCGTCGGAAGATTGGTTCTGGGTGCACGACCGCTGGAAAACGCCGCGGCCAAATTTTCTGCTCAGCCGCTACAAGCGCGGCGTGTTCGTCCCAGCCGGCACTCCCCTCAAGCCATTTCGCATTCTTATTCGC
>QHBL01000363.1 GCA_003244125.1 Chthoniobacterales bacterium | reverse complement strand
CGCGAGAAACAGCACGCCTTCCTGGCCAAGCCATATCTGCCGGATCGGCTGACCCAAACCGTGGCCGCGCATCTGCAAGGTGGCCTCGGTATGCCATCGTGCAATCCTGCCGTCTCACCAGTCGGGGTGTAATCACCATTTGCGTTCTGTAGCCGTCGGCCTGCGTCCGACGCGGGAGCAACTGCGCAGAGGACGGTCGGGCCGCCTCCTCGCCCCCGCAATTTGCAATCATCGATCTGAAATCTAGAATCTGAAATTCCTTCGGGGTCTTAGCTCAGTTGGTAGAGCGCCTCAATGGCATTGAGGAGGTCAGGGGTTCGAATCCCCTAGGCTCCAGCCTTCCAACACGCGAATCCATTTCCGCGTCACAGCTCCCATTTCTTCGGCAGCTTTTGTTTCAGCTCCTGCACCGCCGAAAATAAATCGCCGGATTTCTCCACGCGCGCGATGACTTCATCGGATCGGAATTTAAGTAGCTCAGCTTTTTTCTTCAGGCAATTCTCTACCTCGTCCCAACTCACCGGAGTAGACACAGTCGGCTCATCTTTCGCCCGCAGCGAATAGACGCACACCGTGGTCTTGTGTTCATCGTTCTGGCTCCAATCCACCAGCACCTTCCCACCGCGCAGCGCTTTCAGCATTTTCGAAACGACCAGGCCGCCGTGTTCGCGTTCCAGATGTTCAGCCAGCGCGCGCGATAGCGCCTTAGTCTCATCAAAGCTCGTCGGTGCGGTATTCAACGGCACATACACCTGCAAACCTTTTGAGCCGCTCGTCTTGGGAAAACTTCGCAGCTTCATTTCCGCGAGCAGATCGCGCAGCCAGAGGCCGACCTGGCAGCATTGCACGATGTCCGCGGGCGGCCCGGGATCGAGATCGAAAACCATCATGGTTGGTTGCGCGACATTCTTTTTTCGCGCAAGCGACGTATGCAGCTCGAGATCGGCCAGGTTCGCCGCCCAGATCAATGTCGGCAAATCCTGCGCGAGGCAATAATACATGTCGCGCTGATTACCCTCGCTCCAGACCTTCGCCGTCTTTACCCACGAAGGCCGATGCGCTGGACAGTTCTTTTCATAGAAAAACTCACCGTCCACTCCATTGGGATAGCGTTTCATCGTCAGCGGCCGGTCGCGCAAGTGCGGCAGCAGCACCGGCGCGATGCGGATGTAGTAATCGATGACCTGTCCTTTAGTGAAACCAGCTTTGGGATAAAGAACCTTGTTCAGGTTAGAAACCGCAAGCTTCTTTCCTTCGACGACGAGTTGCGCTTTTTCAGACATGATTTGCTGGAACCAGTAATCGCGCGCCCGGGGTGACTCGAACACCCGCCCCACGGATTAGAAATCCGTTGCTCTATCCGGCTGAGCTACGGGCGCTTTTAGAAGTCAAGTAACTGGCACAATTTAATTTCACGGTGACTTTTGAACCGCGTTTTGATATTCCATATGCTGTTGCGCAACGGAACAGGCTTGGAAAAGCTGCGGGCAAAATCTCGTTCGCTACAATCCTTCCGGCACATACTACATCTGCGCGCGCGTACCGGGCAAGTTGCAGGTCAAGTGATTGAAGAACGCCGATTTTCCTTCTAAAACTGCAACCGGGCGCCGGCCGCCGGCTGGCAATTCTCGCTGGCCCATGGCATCTAAGGATATGAGCTACATCAAACAGATGTTCGAAACGCATCCGGTGAATCCGTCGTCGGATCACGCGGCGGTCATTGAATGCATCACCGCGTGTTACTCTTGCAGCGAAGCGTGCAACGCCTGCGCCGACGCGTGTCTCGGGGAAGAAGAGGTCGCACGAATGGTCGGATGCATTCGCGATTGCAACGACTGCGCCGACATTTGTCTCGCCACCGCACGCATCATTTCGCGCTTCACCCGCACGGATTTCAAACTCGCCGGCGCACAGCTGCGCGCGTGCATCGAAGCGTGCCGAATCTGCGGCGCGATTTGCGAAAAGCACGGACAGCACATGGAGCATTGCCGCGTCTGCGCGGAGGCTTGCCAGCGATGCGCGGAGGCATGCCAAGCGTTGCTCGCGCAATGAGTCATTCGCGCGCGCCAAAGGCGCTTCGATTACGCGACTGCGTAAAATGGAATAGCGCCGCTGGTTGTCTGACAATCAATCGGGGAGATGAGAAGCGAGCGCGTAGATGTGAGTTGAAAGCGGTGTTTGCATGGGCGGCTTGGCAAGGCCAAGTGCCGGCACGATCGCGTTATCAGCGGCCATCCAGACGCTGGTGCCGAACACCAGTCCCTCACCGAAGGTGGCCAGCGGAGTGACTTCCGCCGCCACGCCGTAAATTGCGCCTGAAGTCGCCCCATCGCGTAATGCATGGTCGCAACGGGCGTTTTCTGCTCGGGAATTTTCTGCTGCGTCAGAGTCTGCGAGATCGCCTCAGCCGCTTTCACCGTTGCCGGCTCACTCTTCGAAGTTCGATCCGATTTGTCGGGCTTCAGTTCTTGCGCCGCTTTGCTCCACAATGATTGAAACTGCTCCATCAAAAATGAGGCGAGCAACCGGCCGGCAACTCCAGCCAGCAATCCTTTCGCCCAGTCGGGCTCGCGCCTTCGTTCCGTTATCATAACGGATGCTATAAGTGGCCGCGCCGATACGAACCAGCTAACAAATGCGCGGCAGTTGTTCTCC
>QHBL01000390.1 GCA_003244125.1 Chthoniobacterales bacterium | reverse complement strand
GGTAATTCCGCCGGCGTCACCACATTGGGCAGAAAGATGAATTTCCACCCAGCCAGCTGCGCGCGGTAGCTCAGGTCAAGGTCTTCGGTCAGCGTGTCATGTTGCCAACCGCCCGCCTGCTCGATGCACGACTTGCGCCAGAGACCGGCCGTGCCGTTGAAATTAAAGAAGCGTCCGCTGCGTGAACGCGCAGTTTGTTCGAGCAGCAGATGACCGTCGAGGAACATCGCCTGCACGCGAGTAAGCAATGAATAGCCGCGATTCAAATGTCCCCAGCGCGTCTGAATCATCCCGATTTTTGGATCGGTGAAAAAATCGATGGTGCGCCGGAGCAAATGCGGCGGCGGAACAAAATCCGCATCGAGAATGCAGACGAAATCGCCGCGCGCGGTGGCCAGTCCGTGCTCGAGCGCGCCGGCCTTGAATCCGACGCGATCGGCACGATGAATCAATTCGACGTCGAACCCGCGCTCGCGCAAGCGGGCTGCGCATTCCGCCGTGATCTCGCGCGTTTCATCGGTGGAATCATCGAGCACCTGGATCTGGAGAGACTCGCGCGGATAATCCAGCTCACTGACGGAGCGAAGCAATCGCTCGACGACATAGAGCTCGTTAAAAATCGGCAGCTGCACCGTCACCACCGGGCAGTGATCGAAATGGGCGAGTGGCACGGACTCGCATTTCCTGTGTTTGAGAAACAGGTAAATGATGAAATACCGGTGAATGCCGTAGGCCGAGAGGCCAAACAGCACGCTCAGGTAACAAATTGTCCAGATGAGTGAAGCCATGCCTCCAAGCAACGCGGCTCCAGCCTGCGTGGCCGCCTGCAAGGGCGACATCTTGCCGCTTCTCCACAGGGCGTCAAATCAAAAATAGGCCACCTCCGCAGCACAAGCGCCTTGGAATTAAGCCACATCAATGACTTCGCGCGCCGCATCTCGAACGGTTTTTGCTACAAAAGAGACCGACTGCTGAGCGGACTTCTTCTGCCGCTCGGAGAGTTCCCCAATTTGTGTTAAATTCCCCCCAGTTCATGGCCGGCGTCGCGTCCCCCGATTCCCACCTTCTTCCCCAGGCTGAAGGCGCCGCTGCGGTGCGCGGCGTGGTCTCGCCGCCGAGCCGGACGAAACGCCGATCCGCCCGCAGGCTCGAGCGCTACGACATCGTCTTCACCGTGCTCATCGCCGGCTGGGTTCCCTCCATCCTCATGCTGCTCGTGTCTCACACGACGCTGCAAAATACACTCGAGTCGAAGATTCTGCGCGACCGGCAGACTTTCGTGCAATTGATCGGCCGCCTTGTCGATGACGATCTCGCGCGAACGGCCAACGTCGTTAGCTATTATCAAACACTGCCGGACATGGAGCGCATCTTCACCGCGCCCAACGCCAGCGCGCTGGCGCAGCAATGGATTTCCGACAAGCTTTTCTCCTATCCGCGGATCGACGGCATGTTCATGGCCAACGCCGATGGGAACCTGCTCGGCAGTTTGCCCGGTACGCCGGAGCTGGCAGGGCAGCCATTCCATCCGGAGCGATGGAAGGAAGGCGCTGACTCCCACACCGGCGCGTTCGTCTCGGCGGTCAATCCGCGGCCGGCCGATGGCCGCATGGTCACTGATGTCGTCGGCGCGGTGCGCACGCGCGATGGCCGCACCATCGGTTACATCGGCGCGTCCATTTTGATCGAGCGCGTGGGACGACGCCTCTCCACCATTTCCTTCGCTGATCGCGCCCTCTGCCAGATCATCGACCAAAATGGCTTCCCGATTTTCACGCCTGATTTCAAAGCGAACGTGACGCCGACGCGCGGGCCCGAAGCGCGCCTGATCGCCGAGATGCAGCAACAGCAAAGCGGCCATCTCACACGCAACGGCACCATCTATTCTTTCGACCCGCTAGAGTCTGCGAAGTGGATCGCGCTCGTGCGCCAGCCGCAGGAAGTGGCTTATGCGCCGGTGCAGGATTTGATGCGCAAAATCACCGTGCCGGCGGTCTGGCTCATCATCGGCACCGCGGTCGCGGCGATCCTCGCGGGCAGGTTTTATCGTCGCGAATCGGAAGCGGCTCGGCGGATCGAGCGCGAGGTCACATTCAACGAAAAAATCCTGGCCAACATGCCCATCGGCATCGCGCTGGTCGATCCCGAGACGCATCGTTTTCTCCACGTCAACGACGCCTTTGCGCAAATGGCGATGCAGCTGGGGCAATTGCCAGCCGGGTTGGACATCGGCGTGGCCACTTACGACCAGATTAAAATCGTGTCGCCGCAAGTCATCGACAACGTCCTCGCCACCGGCGCGCCGTTTCAGATGGTCGAGCAACCGTTCACCGATCGCAACGGCGCGACCCGCTTCCTCAACGTAAATCTGCTGCGCCTGCTAGATTCCAAGCAGCACATCCAGGGCGTGCTTTATCTCGTCGAAGAAAAGACGCGCGACATGACTTTGCGCAATGATTTGCTAAGCGCGAACGCGGCCAAGGATCAGTTCCTCGCTTTGCTCTCGCACGAATTGCGCAATCCCCTTTCGCCCGTTATCGCGATGGTGGCCGAGCTCGAAGCGCACGTCGATTCAGCGGAAATGCGACACGCGCTCGATGTCATCCGCCGCAATGTCGAGCTGGAAGCGCGGCTGATTGATGACCTCCTCGACATCACGCGCATTTCCAAAGGCAAACTCAAACTCGGCTTCGAGGCGGTGAGCATTCACAGCGTCCTGCAACGCGCCCTGGAGATTTGCCGCGACGATATTTCGCAAAAGGGTCTGCGCATCGATCTCCAGATGAACGCGCGCGAGCATTTCGTGCACGGCGATCCGGCGCGGCTCCAGCAGGTGTTTTGGAACCTGATCAAGAACAGCGTGAAATTTACGCCGGCCGGCGGACGCATCACGCTCGCCACGGTCAATCCGCAGCCGGGCCAGGTCGAGATTCGCACGACGGATACTGGCATCGGGATTGAGCCGGAAAAAGTGAGCAAGATTTTTAATGCTTTCGAACAGGGACAAAGCTCGATCACGCGGAAGTTCGGCGGCCTCGGCCTCGGTCTGGCGATCTCGAAAGCGATGGTGCTCGCCCACGGCGGAACAATTTCCGCCTTCAGCGCCGGCAGAGAACGCGGCGCGACATTTACGATTCGGGTGGCGACAATCGCGACGCCGACCCGGCTCGATGAGCTCGACCTTCAAGCAGACGGCCCTGGCCGGGAAGCAACGCCGCCGCGGTCCGGACGCATGCCGAGGTTGCTCGTGGTTGATGATCACCCGGACACCTGCACTGGAATGAAGATGATCCTGGAACGGCGCGGCTACGATATTACCCTCGCCCACACGGCCGATCAGGCTTCCGAAAAAGCGCGCAACCAAAACTTCGACTTGCTCATCAGCGACATCGGCCTGCCGGATCGCAGCGGCTACGACCTGATGCAGGAGCTAAGTCGGCGCGGGTTGCGGGGGATCGCGCTGAGCGGGTTCGGCATGGAGAGCGACATCAATCGCGCGCGCGCCTCGGGATTTTCCGAGCACCTGACCAAGCCGATCAATTTCGACCGGCTCGAAGCGGTCATCCAACAGTTGCTCGGCGCCAATACCGGCAGCGGTAAATCCTAGCCGCCGTTCGCGCTGGTGCCGGCCGCGCCCGCCGCGGCTTTTCGCTCCGATGCGTCTTTCAACTCCCGCGACAGCTTCTCGACGCGCTGGCGCATGATTTTCCCCGGCTTGAACTTTACCGTCGCCCGCGAGGGAATGACAAAGCTGCTGCCTGGCTCATTGGGATTGCGGCCAACCCGCGGCTTGGTCAGGCGCGGCTGGAAGACGCCGAAATTGCGCAACTCCACCGCGACATTGTTTGCGAGGCTGTCGGTAATGTGGTCGAGCGTGCGCTGGACAACGTCGAAGACCTGATGCTGCACCATGCCGGTCTGGTTGCTGATGGCTACCACGATGTCGCGCTTGGTTAGTTTCGCCATGTCCCTAAAAAGCAATCGCAACGCCGGAGGCATTTGCGTGGGCGAAATCGTGCCGGTGCGTTCATTCTTACGCGCGCCGCGCTAAATGGCAGCCGCCGAAGAGGCTCTCGACAGGAGCCGGTTAGGCGGCGGCCGGGCGTCGCAGAATTCCGGTAAGCCAATACTGGAAAATGTTCTGGTCAGCCAGGGCTTTGCGCCGCGCCTTCAGCTGCCCCTGCGCGACACCGAGCTTGGTGAAGACCGCGTTCCACTCTGTTTCCAGCCGCCGCACCTCGTCCGGGGAAAGCTCCCGCACCGCCCGCATGGAAGAGGCGCGGTTTAGAACGCTCAGCGCTCGCGCCGAAAGCTCGTGCAGCAGATTGAGCTCTCTTAACACATGCTCCGTCTCCTGAAGTAGATTGCCGCGCACGTCGGTGAACTGCCGTTCCTGCTCGATGGAAATGATCGGCTTCGCCTTGTCTAAACCATAGGTCACGAGCTCGTGCAGCTTCCGCCAGCTATCGAGCTGAAGGGTGAGCAGCCGCAGCTTGGAATCGATTCCCTTGTCTCTCATCGCACCGGCGCGATTGTCGCGATGTCGAGCGTCTCATCCAGCTTCTGCAAGTTATCGATGAGCAGATGCGCCCACGGCCGGTCCACCGTCTGGGCGTGGCTGATGATCCCCTCCTCGAAGTAGAAACGTCCCTGGCGCCAGCGGAAAATTTCCGCCATCGCCGGTTCGCCTTCCACCGTGCTGTAGGCCGCGTGGCGGATGGCGCCGTGGTGAAGATAGATCTCGCTGTTCCCACGCCCGGACTTGAACGTGAAACGACCGGTCCGCTGCCCAAGACACGCCATTTGCAGAATCTCGGCCGCGGAAAACTGATTGAGATTGCCGATAAGCGAATGACATGGATCGATGCCTTCGGCCGCGGTGGAAGAGTGACACTGAAGCGTTGATAGAAAATCTTTTACCGCTGCGCGGAATCGCCGCGCGTGAGCAGCGCCGCTCGCCAGCGCAATTTGCTGCTGCGTAGCTTGCTGCGCCAACTCGGCCGGTGCCGCACGCCAGGGCGCGCACAGAATCTTGAGCGAAGGAAAGTGTTGCCGCGCCACGGTCGCGATCTCCATCGCGGCAGCGGGCTCGCCCTCCACGATGAAAGCGTCGAAATGCTCCGCCATGAGCAGAGCGACCGCTTCGGAAACTGAGCGCACCACGAGCGTGTCAAATCCGGGCAGCGCGTCGAAAACGGCGAGCAACCGGTCCTCGAAAACCGGATCGCTATTGAGGACTAGAACGCGACTTTGCAACGCAGGAGGAATTGCCGTTTTTAAGAGCAAGAACCCTGCCTTAGCTCCGCCGAAAAGGTGACGCTATCGCCGCCACTCACGCTTCGCCCGCGGCGGCCCGAACGCTTCCGGCGCGATTTCGCTGGCGGTCCGAAAGTGCACCTTCGCCACCTCTCGCAGCATCTCCGGCCCGTGTTTCTCGGTAATCTTGCGCGCCGTTTCCTTGACCGCCGCCGAAACACCGCGTCCAAGTNNACCCCGAGCTCTTTGCCCTTCCGCTCCAGCCAGTCGATAAACGCCTCCCGCGCGATGATCGACGCCGCCGCCACCGCCACATCCGCCTCCGCCCGCGGCCGCTGCTCGATCACGATCTTGCGTCCGTGCCGCAGTAGGGCGCTCTCGATCACGCGCGCATCCGCAAATTGGTCCGACAACGAACGCGGACAATCCGGCACGCGCTCCAGCAGGTTCTCGATCACCCGCGCATGGCCCCAGCCGAGAAGACTGTTCAGGTTACCAAACTTCGCATACATCTCGTTGTAACGCCCGGGGCCGATCGCCACCACATCGCCCCGGCTGATCTTGCGGATTTCCGCCGCCAACGCCCGAATCCGCGCATCGGAGCTAATCCGTTTGCTATCGGTCACACCGGCCTCGAGAAAATGCCGTGCCGTCTCGCGCTCGACGTACACGCCCGCGATGACGAGTGGCCCGAAGAAATCGCCTTTGCC
>QHBL01000190.1 GCA_003244125.1 Chthoniobacterales bacterium | reverse complement strand
ACAGCTTCGCCGTCGCCCGCAGCTTCTCCTCCTTTTCCCAGCGGAAGAGCTTGGTCGCAATGAACAGTCCGACCGCCGCCGCGATGACTAACGCCAGCACCGCGCGCCAGTTTTGCACGACCGATTCGCCGCCGGTCAGAATACGCGAGACTCCTATCGTGACATAGGTCGCGGGGATGAACTGGGCCAGCGTTTGCAGCCAGCCCGGCATCAAGGTGAGGGGAATAGTCGCGCCGCTCAGCAGCAGCATGGGTAGATAAACCAGGTTAATCAGCATCTGCGCTTCCTGGTTTGAATTAACTACCGCGGCGATAATCAACCCGATGCACCGGATCGAGAGCGCACCGATGCAGACGAACACGAGATAGGAAAGAATATTTGCCGGGAACGACATCCCATAGACGAAGTGCGCCAGGATCAGCATGAGAACGACACTGGGTAAATAGATGACGACCCCGGTGATCATGGATGCAGCCAGGAGAGGCACCGGCGTAATCGGCGTCACTTTGTAACGCCGCAGGATGTTCTCTTCGCGCTCCTGCACCGCGCGCATCCCTGCGCCCCACAGCCCATTGCCCAGAATGCCGATGACCGTGACCATGGTCACCACCAGGAGGATGATCTTGCCTTCGCGCGCGTGATACATCTGCGCGAACATGAAAAAAAAGACGAGCGGAAAAAGGTAGTTAAAGAATAGAACCGCGCGATTCCGCGAAGCCAGCTTTAAATCGATCTTAAGTAAAGCGAGAAAAGCTTTCATACTTAACAAGCCGTCGTTAGCTCACAACCTGACATAAATTCGAGTCGCGGTGTAGCTGCCGTCCGTCCCTGCGGCAGAGCGCCGCCTTGTAGGATGTGCTCAGTACTTTTCACCTAGTCGCGCAGCTTCTTTCCCGTCATTTCGATAAACACATCCTCCAGCGTTGGCCGCTTCAGGTGCACATCTTCTATCTCACAGCCCTGGCTATCGACCCACTTCACCAGTTCCACCAGCGCGCGTGCCGGCCGGGCCGACCGCACCGCCAGCTCGCGGCGGTCCTGAGACAAGGTGGAACTCAGCGCTTCGCTCAAGGCCGGCATCAGGCCGTCAGGCAGCGGTTGCGCCAGCTTGATCGTTATCCCGCTTTGCTCCGCGCTGTTCTCCTGCAACTCCCGCGGCGAACCAAGCGCGATGATTTTCCCGGAGTCGATGATCGCAACCCGGTCGCACAACCGTTCTGCTTCCTCGATGTAGTGCGTCGTCATCAGGATCGTCCGCTTCTCCGCCCGCAATTCTTCGATGAGATCGCGAATCTCCAGCCGCACCTGCGGATCGAGTCCAGTCGTCGGTTCATCCAGAAACAAAAGCTGCGGCTCGTTAATTAACGCCAGGGCAATGGCGAGGCGCTGCTTTTGGCCGCCGCTCAGCGTGGCATAAGCGGCGTCGCGTTTCTCCCACAATTGCAGCCGCCTCAGCAGCGGCTCCCCATCCACCTTGCGCGAGTAGAACGCGGCAAATAGCTCGAGTGCCTCATTTACTCGCATCTTGTCCGGAAGATTCGTCGCCTGGAGACAAACACCGATCCGGTCTTTCAGCTCATTTTTCTGCCGCTCGGGATCGAGCCCAAGCACGCGCACCTCGCCGGCAGTGCGCGGCCGAAGTCCTTCGAGAATCTCCACCGTCGTCGTCTTACCCGCCCCATTAGGTCCGAGCAAACCGAAGACTTCGCCCGCCGCCACTTCGAAGCCGATCCCACGAACCGCTTCCACTTCGGCATACGACTTCCGCAGGTCGTTTACGGAGATAACAGCGTCGGCCATGGAGAGCTACGATGACTGGACTTGAGTTCCGAAACAAGCGGAGAGTCCCAGCCGCGCTTTGTTTCCGGGTTGGCGCGCTTTCTGCCCTTTGGAGCAGGAGTGAGATGCTCCCACCTGGCTCTTGGGTTACTCTTTTGCGCTTCGTTCGCGCCGGTGCCGTCCGGAGAGGCTGAATCGCGCGTCGCTGTTTTCTTCTCTCCCGGTGAGTCATGCACCGCCGCCATTGTGCGCGAGATCGCGAGCGCGAAATCAACCATTCATGTCCAGGCCTACTCGTTTACTTCGCAAGGGATCGCCCGCGCGTTAGTCGATGCGGAGAAGCGCGGCGTGAAGGTGATCGCGATTCTTGACGCGAGTAATCGCACCAGGAACTACTCGGCCGCGGATTTCCTCGCGCACGAAGGAATCGAGACCTACATCGATTCGCAACACGCCATTGCTCACAACAAGATCATCATCATCGACCGGGCCACAGTGCTGACCGGCTCCTTTAACTTCACCAAAGCCGCTGACGAGAAGAACGCCGAGAACCTTCTCGTTATTCCCGACATAGACATCGCCGCGCGCTACGAGCAGAACTGGCAACTCCACTTCGCCCACTCAGAATACTACGCGGGCAAGTAGGTAATCACCATCTACGTTAGCTACCGCCGTTGTAGCCGCCGTCCGCCTGCTCGCGAAAGCTTTCGGATTCCTCGGCGGCAGAACGCATGAGCTAACGACTCTGGTACCAACCCCCTTTTTGCCGCTGGAGACAGCGGCCGCTACAACTACTCGAAGTAGGGCCTAAGCTTCCGGTAACGGTATTCCCCAATACCTTTCACATTCCGCAAATCATCCGCGCTCTTGAACGGCCGCGCCTCAATAATCCGTTGCGCTAAGACAGGACCGATGCCCGGAACATTCTCGAGGTCCGCCGAACTCGCGCTGTTGATATCTATCGGCCTGATCGCACCGGCCGCCGTGCCTGCGCTGGCGTCTGATGATGCGCTGGCTTTCGCCGGGTTGATCGTGACGATGTCATCGCTTCCAGCTGCTGGACTATGTCGCGGAAACGGCCACGCGTTTGCGCTACTCGCCGCGACAGTCTGGGTTTGCGTTCGCTCGGGATGGAAGAACGCTTCAAATGGATCGACCGGCGCGCGGTTCTTCGATTTCTCCGAGCGCGCCATCATCCGGCCATAGTTCACGCCCCAGCCGCCGACCTTCTCCGCTTTGGCCGCGGTCTCCAGCCGGTCGAGCTTCTGCCATTCCACATTCGCCGCTGGCAATCCGACCGGATTCGCGCTCGCGCCGTGAATACGCGCCAGACCATTCTCGATGAGCTGCTCACCGAGATCGCCGGTGGGAGTTTGCACGATGGCGTAGAAGCGTTCCATCCGGCTGCGCCCCAGCGCATCCTGAAAACAGGTGCGCACGGTAAATGGGTGCGCCAGCTTCTCGCGGGTAAAAGCCTTCGCGATTTTTCCTACTTGAATCACCTGCTCGCTTGTAATCCCGAAGTATTTCGCCTGTTCATCCACGCGGTCCTTGAAGCCGGCATCGGTTTCCGGCGCGTCCACAAAGTAGAGGCGGAACAGGTATTGTTTGCCGCCGGCGCTAACGTGGAAGCTATCACCGTCGTTGGATGCGTTACTCACATAAAGGCAATTGTTCAGCACTTGCCAGCTGCCATGCGCCGCCGCGACAGGATGCGCGTTTCCGAACGAACGCGCCGCCAGCAGCGCCGGCGCCATCAGCGCCATCGCCGCTGCGATAACTACCCGGCCGTTCACGGCAACGCTTCGAACTGGCTCATCAGCTTAAACATCTGATACCGGTCCGCGATCTCATCCCTCGTTAGCTTGCGCAGCCGTTCCAGGCTGAATGCTTCCACGCAGAAGCTCGCCAGCACGCTGCCGTAGATCATTCCCTTGCGCAGAATATCGAAGGTAACGTTCTCTTTCACATGCGCCGCGAGGTAACCGGCCAGCCCGCCAGCGAAGGCATCACCCGCGCCGGTGGGATCGTGAATATCTTCCAGCGGGTATGCGCCGCAGCTGAAGAACTCGTCCTCGCCGAAAAGCAGCGCGCCATGTTCGCCTTTCTTGATAGCGACATAGCGCGGGCCGAACCCGCGAATCTTCCGCCCGGCGCGAATGAGACTCGTCTCGTGCGTCATCTCGCGCGCTTCGCTGTCGTTGAGAATGAGGAGATCGACACGCGGCAGGAGCGCATCGAGATCGGCGCGTGTCGTCTGGATCCAGAGGTCCATCGTGTCAGCCAGGATGAAGCGCGGCTGCGTCATCTGATCCAGCACGTGCGCTTGTAATCTCGGTGCGATGTTCGCCAGCAGCACGAACGGCGTCTCGCGATAATTCTCCGGCAATTGCGGCGAGAATGTTTCGAAAACATTGAGCGCGACGGAACGCGTCTCGCGCGTATTCAGGTCCCAGGCGTATTCGCCCGACCAGCGAAACGTTTTGCCTTTCACCCGCTGCACGCCCGCAGCATCGATGTTGCGCGACTTCCAAAATGCGAACTCGCTCTCCGGAAAATCGCCTCCCACCACGCCGACGAGATTCACCGGGGTGAAGAAACTGGCGCCGAGCGCGGCGTACGAGGCCGAGCCGCCGAGCAAATCGGCATGCTCTTCCACCGGTGTTTTCACCGTGTCGAGCGCGATGGAGCCGACGATGAGGAGACTCATGGGGACGTGGCGAGTGGCGAGTGACGAGT
>QHBL01000204.1 GCA_003244125.1 Chthoniobacterales bacterium | reverse complement strand
AACTGCTCGGGATCGCGATTGCCCGCCGCCATCACGGCAATCACGGCCTGGCCCTTGCGAATCTGGCGGCCGCTCATCACGATATCGTCGGGAGCGATTCGCGCGGTGTGCTGGCTGGGGCTCTCATAGCGTAGCAACTCTTCCACGGCAGACGGGATCAGCGATGGATCGCCCCGCAGCCTGCGCAGTTCTGTTGGGTTGCGGAGCAGGGTCAGCAGCCCATTGCCGATCAGATTTGTGGTGGTCTCCTGGCCGCCCACCATCGTCACAATGGAATTGGCCACCACTTCTTCGTCAGTCAACCGTTCGCCATTCACCTCCGCGGTCATCAGCGAGTGGATCAACCCTGGACGCGGATGCTTGCGCAATTCGTCCATTCGCGCCAGAAAGTACGCTGTCATCTCTTCGACGCTTCGCAGTACGCGCGGAATGCGATCCGGGTTGTGCTGAAAATTTCCGAGCATCTCCGCGAAATCGGCCGACCACTTCTTTAAATCGACGTGATCTTCAGTGGGAACGCCGAGCATTTCCGCGGTCACAATCGCCGGCATCGGCGCGGCGAAATCCGCGATCACGTCCATCTCTCCGCGCGAGACAACGCGATCGAGCAAGCCATCAACGATCTCCTGAATATGCCCTCGCAGCGCACGCACCTTCTGCGGTGTGAATGCCACCGACGCCAGCCCGCGCAACCGGGTGTGCGCAGGCGCGTCCATGAACAACATCTGTTTCACCATCACTTCCGCGATGGGATTCAGCCCGGACAATCCCATCGCCGTCAGCTGCGCCGGCGTCGGCGTGCGGTCGGCGGAAAAGGAATGCAGCACATTGATGACGTCGCTGTAGCGCGTCACCACCCAGGTGTGGAGGAAGCGGTCCCAATGCACCGGATCCTCATTGCGCAGCCGGCGGTAAAGCGGATAGGGATCGGCCAGCACCTCTGGCTCGAGCAATCTAACAAGACTCAGGCTGGCATCGGAAAAGCCCATCATTGAAAGTGGCAAGCGCAGCGTTTACTTCCGCGTCGCTCATTTCCACGAGCTGGCGGGTAAGCGCTTCTTCGATCTTGAGCGAGAGCTGTGCCACCGTCGGCGCGTCGAAAACATCCAGCAACTTCAGCTCCGCGCCGAATACGTTCCGCACCCGCGCGATGATTTGCGCGCCGAGCAGCGAGTGCGCGCCAAGGTGGAAAAAATCGTCGTGCACACTCACCCGCGGCACTTTCAATGTGTCGCTGATGATTTCCGTCAGCTGGTCTTCGATAAGTGTGCGCGGCGCGATGAACTCGCCCTCGCCATGGTTTGGCGCGGGAAGAGCCGCGCGATCGATCTTCCCATTCGGTGTCAATGGCAGCGCATCCATCCAGACAAACGCCGAAGGCTCCATGTGATCAGGCAGTCGCCGGCGAATGGCCTCGCGCAGTCTCTGCTCATCGCGGGATGCACCGGCCGCGGGAACGACGTAAGCCACGAGCCGCTTTTCTCCAGGCGCATCTTCGCGCGCAATGACGGCGCTCGCCTGCACTGCGGCCTGCTCGCTAAGAACCGAATTCACTTCGCCCAGTTCGATGCGATAACCGCGGATTTTTACCTGATCATCAACACGGCCGAGAAACGCGATCTCGCCATTCGGCAGCCGCCGGCCAAGATCGCCGGTGCGATACATTCGTTCCCCGTCAAGAGTGACGAAACGCTCCGTCGTTAGCTCAGGCCGATTGCGATAGCCGCGCGCCACGCCGGCGCCGCCGATGTAAATCTCACCCGATGCGTTGTCGGCGACCTCGCGCCACTCGTCACCCAGGATGCGGACAGTTACGTTGTCGATCGGTGCGCCGATACTCGGCAGCGCTTGGCATCCGTCAGGGCGTGGCTGCACGATGCCCGAAGTCGCAACGACGGTGCACTCAGTTGGCCCATAGTTGTTAACTAAAGTAAAAGGCAGGTTCTGCCGCGGATAACGATGCAAGGTATCCGCGCCAGCCAGCAGAAATCGCAGCGATGTTGTTGGGGGCCAGTTCAGCGCGATGAGTTGCTCAGCTAGCGCGGTTGGCGCGAAGCTGATCGTAATCCGATTCTGCACAACCCAGGCACGCAGCGCTTCAGCCGAAAGCCGCGTCGATTCATCCGGCAGATGAATAGCTGCGCCGACGGCCAGGTGCGGCCAGATTTCCCACACCGCGGCATCGAAGCCCACGCCAGCCTGGAAAGTCGCGCGATCCGATTCATCCAGATCAAAAGCGCGGGCGTGCCAGCTAACGAGGTTCGACAAGCTACGATGTGTGACCTCGACGCCTTTAGGCTCCCCGGTGGAACCTGAAGTGTAGACGACATAGGCAAGCGAATCGGGCCGCAGTTCTACTTCAGCTAGTTCCGTCGGTTGCGCCTTTATGGCATCGCGATCGTCATCGAGTAGGACAAGCTCAACTTCTACGCCGGCGAAGCGATGAGCGACGCTCCCTTTGGTAATGAGAAGACGCACACCAGCGTCGCGCAACATGAAGCGCAACCGTTCATCCGGATGCGCCGGGTCCATCGGCAGATAAGCTGCGCCCGCCTTCATCACGCCGAGAGCCGCCGCGACAAACTCGGGCGAGCGTTCCAGCGCCAGCGCCACAACCTGCTCGGGACCAGCGCCGCGTGAGCGAAGATAATGGGCTAGCTGTGTCGCCGCGTTTTCAAGTTCGCCATAACTCCACCGCTCCGCTCCGCGGACGAGAGCGACACCTTGAGAGCGCGTCTGGCATTGGTCGCGGATGATGCGCGGGACCGGCGTCTCAAATAGACAAACCTGCTCCTGGAGAATGCTCACGAAAATCCATGCAGCGGCATTCATGCCGCGCACGGTTCCAAGAGCGTCAACGGCGTGCTAAAACCTCGGGAATTGTATCCGTCAGACGCGACGGCAGCGTCCGATTAAGCGCGCGCTCGCCGGCGGGGTTCGCGAATCCGGCTTACCAGGAAAATCGATTCACCCTGATGGCGAACTCAGCGGACATAACCAGTAAATCGTTATACTTACCTGGCACTGCGAGTATTTGCCCGTCGTGGCGCCAATAAGTTCCGTTCTCGTCTTTGTCCCACCGTCGGCCGTCACTGAACTCATCGAGGATGACCTTGATCTCCGCTTCACTGATCTGACTGCCATCTTTCTTGCCGATTGACATGGCGTGCGCTTTGCCGTGCCAGAACTGGATGATCCTCGTCCAACTCTCGTCATCGAATCGGTAGGCCTCAGTGGCAGGTGTAACTGCGACTCCTTCTGTCGCCACCGGCTGGCCCAGGGCCACGACGCACCGCTCGTAGGTCAAGCGCAGCAGATGGGCGTGACTGAGCGCCGGCAATAGCAGCACGAAAGCGATTAACGAAGCTCTCATGGGCGTGGGGCGCGGCAGCCTCGCACGCATTGTAAGCTGCCTCGGCGCATCCATGTCAAATGCGCTTTAGGCGTTGAGTGCGACGCCCGCTTTGACGAGGAGCCCCGACCGCTATGGCAAGGCCGTTCCGGACCTTAATTTCACCACTGACACATCCGCGTTGTTGATGTTGCCGTCCACTGTCATGTCGTTCCGGAAATTCTAGCTGGTGACGGATTGGCCAGATTCGAGTTCATTACGCTCACGTTGGCGGATTTCACATTTCGGCTCGCGGTGGTTCGCACGTCCATGGGGACAACGAGGTCCTGCGTGAAAGAGCCGTCACTCACGCCGAGGGTAACGCACACCTCGTCGTTCACATTCGCCTGTAGCTAAGTCAGGCACTGACGGCGCGTTGATTACGCGAGCAAAACCGAATACACTTCTAGGCACGACCTCACGTTGTTGAACTATCTCCCATTCCTGGCGATAACCGATCCGCTGCTCCCGATCCGGATCCTGGCCACGGTCGCGCTCGTTGCCGTAATAGCGCGCTTTCGTTCCCGTGTTTCGCCATCTGCGCAAAATCGAACGCACAATCATGGCCGATGATCTTGCCGAGTGAACGTGGGCCGCGCAACAACGTAGTCCTCATCGTTTGTGCGGTGCCGATCATTGTCGTGACTCTGCTATTGTTCCTGATCTTCAAAACGTAAACTGGCGCTCTACCGCAATTGCGCAGGTCATGGAACTGCAACCGCGATGTTGCCGAGTTAATGACCGCTCGCCTTCGTCGCCTGGTCGGGCCTTTACGTCAGGAGATGTTGATACGATTG
>QHBL01000212.1 GCA_003244125.1 Chthoniobacterales bacterium | reverse complement strand
TTGCTCCGGTGTGAGCAATCCGGCGATGCTATGGATCTTCGTCGTCTCGATCGCTTCCTCCAGCGACATCGGCGGGATAATCGTCGCGATGCGCTTGGACAACATCGATTTGCCCGAACCCGGCGGGCCAATCATTAAAATGTTGTGGCCGCCGGCGACTGCTACCTCGACCGCGCGCTTTACATGCGCCTGCCCTTTTACATCGGCGAAGTCAACATCGTAGCTCTGATGTGCGGCGAAGAATTTCTCCATGTCTGCGCGCACCGGTGCCAGCGTGCATTCGCCGCGAATAAACGAGAACGTCTCGCGCAGGTTGCGCACGCCATACACTGCGATGCCTTTCACCATCGCCGCCTCCTGCGCGTTTACCGCCGGGACAAAGAGCGCCTTCTTTCCGCGCTTGCGCGCCTCCAGCGCCACCGGCAGCACGCCTTTCACTCCGCGTACTGCGCCATCGAGCGCCAGCTCGCCGACGAAACTGTATTCCGCGAACTCAGCGCTATCGCTGCCTTCGCAGCAGGCGATCATGCCAAGCGCGATAGGCAGATCGAAGCTGGGCCCTTCCTTTTTGATGTCAGCCGGCGCCAGGTTCACCGTCGTGCGTCCCCGTGGCCAAAAGTAACCACTATTTGCGATAGCGGTCGTGACTCGGTCTTTGCTTTCCTTTACTGCCGTGTCGGGCAAACCCACCACCACGATCGCCGGAAGCCCACCCGCGCTGTTGACCTCGATCTCCACCTCGTAGGCATCCACCCCATAAACCGCGGCGGAGTAAATCTTGGCCAGCATCTTCTGAGCATGACAAAAAATGCGGCAAGTGGAAGCGCGGAAGCCTCCGGTTATGAACTACGCAGTTCCGGGCCTTCTGCCTTCCTCGGCATCGTGCAGGTCCACCCACGCCTCGATATCGTCGCGCTTTTCCCAACCTGAGCGCTTCTTCGCTTCCACCAGATCAGCACTGCTCGCGTCGCGCCACCCGCGTTTCAGCAGAAACGCGTTCCAAACCTCCACTTCTTCCTCACTCGGTCTTCTGCCGCGCGCAAAACACCATTCCAGGATTTCATCATCCGAGCCACCCTGAAGCGTCCGGGCGACTAACTCATCATAAGTAACTCCGAGGAATCTCGTGCAGCGGGCATCGAAAAAGGTCGGATCATCTACTCCAACGAAGTAGCCCGATGGAAGCTGACCCGCCGCTTTCAGCCGAATTTTGTCGAGCATTCGCGCGAAGTAGATTAAACCTTTGGTTTCACAATAGTCGCTACATGGCATTTGCATGATTAAGTACCGGTGCTTTCCCTTACTTAGGCTTGGTCATTGGGATGAAACAGCCAGGCCCACTTTGCTCAAATCGCACATCCCACTTAGCCATTCTACTTGAATGACCAAGTCTCTCAATAAGAAGCGACGGCGCCGTTCCGTTATCGCCTTCGAGATGATCAGGCTCGACCGGTCTGCCCAAGAACCGCTGCATCAACAGCTCTACCGCCAGGTTCGCGATGAACTAACCTCGGGCACGTTTACCTATAACTCATCTCGATTACCTTCTTCCCGCACCCTCGCCGCCGACTTGGGAATCGCCCGCCTTACGGTAAAGGCCGCCTTTGAGAAGCTCCATGCCGAAGGCTATCTCAAGGCCAGGAAAGGTTCCGGCACATTTGTCGCCGAATCTCTGCCGGAAACGTTCCTTAGCTCCGATAAACCGAAATCTGCCCCGCGAGCCGAACCTGCCGCGCGTCTTTCCGACCGCGTAAAAAAGATCCCCGATAACCGCACCGGCCATCAATTTGATTTCGGCATCGCCGGCCCGCCCGGCGTTTCTTTCGTTCCCGCCCTCGCTGCCATCGATGAGTTTCCAATCGCGGTTTGGGAGCGACTTCGCGCTCAGGTTCTGTTGAAAAAGGGAGCGCACCTCCTGCAATATGCTTCCAGTCACGGTGACGCGGATTTGCGCAAAGCCATCGCCGCTTATCTCTGCGACTTTCGCGGTGCCCGCTGTCATCCCGATCAGATCATTGTTACCGCCGGTACGCAACAGGCGCTCATGATTACCGCGCTCGCTTTGGTCAATCGCGGCGAAGTGGCATGGATAGAAGATCCGGGGTTTCACCAGGCGCGGCGGGCTTTCACCTTGGCCGGCGCGACAGTGACGCCGCGGCCAGTAGACGAGGAAGGAATTGTCATCTCGCGATCAACTCAGTCGCGTTCGCCGAAAATCATCTTTGTTACTCCTTCGCACCAGTTCCCTCTCGGCATGACCATGAGTCTCGCCCGCCGCACCGCTTTGATTGACTTTGCCCGAAGACGGAGCGCCTTCATCTTAGAGGATGATCATAGCTCGGAGTTCCGCTTTACTGGTCCGCCGCTGCCCTGCTTGCAAGGTCTCGATAACTCCGGGCGAGTTATCTATGCCGGAACCATGAGTAAAATTCTCTTTCCTTCTCTGCGCCTCGGATACCTCATCGCCCCTGAGCAGCTCATCGATTCCATGATCAAGATTCGCGCCGTCATGGATCAGCATTCCTCCGCTATCGACCAGGCTACACTGGCGCGCTTCATCAGCGAAGGGTTTTTTCTTAGTCACGTTAAGCAAATGCGGAAGCTATACGCCGACCGTAGAGAATTCTTTATCGAGAAGTTCAATGAACTACTTGGGGACTGGTTTAGACTACAGATCCCGGAAGCTGGCTTACACTTTGTTGCCTGGTTGCGGGACAAAGAGGACGTGCCCGTGATGGCCAAAGTTGCTTCAGAAATTCGCATCCGGCCCGTACCTCTCTCATTTTTCTGCATTAGAGCGCCGATGGCGCCAGCTCTAACCTTTGGTTTCGCAGCCTGGACGCGAGCCCAGATCCAGGAAGGTCTTGCTAAACTAGCAACTGCCCTCGATCGCACCAAGGCGCGTTCCATCGCCGCTGCATCTTAGCTGCTAAACTCGGGTCGCCTGTTTCTCTCGGCCACTAAGTGGGCTGGGCTAAACCCGTCGAGTGGGTCTTGTCGTCCTGCCAGGGGAAGGAATACAACTTATCCCACAAACTGAAAGGACAACCCAAAACGACAAGTATGAAAACAACGATACATCACGCTACCGCGGAACCGTTTCCCGTTAGCTCAGCAAAAGCACCATCACTCAACTACACGGTTAAAGATCGTTCCAGCGTCTGGATAGTAGTGGTCATTATCGCCATGTTATTTGGCGGCGCGGCCTACCTGCTCGCTCAAGAACCAGCGGCGCAGGGCCAGGGCCCGCGCTATGCCGTGACCGATCTGCGTTCACTCGGCGGAACGAATAGCGGAGGAAACAGCATCAACGATCAAACCTGGGTCGCAGGGTATTCGACTCTCTCCGGGGATCTTTCCCGGCATGCCGCCTTATGGCGCAATGGCAGAATCCTCGATCTCGGTACTTTAGGAGGACCTAACAGCTCAGTAGCATGGCCGGTAAAGAATACTCGCGGGTTCCTTGCAGGTATTTCCCAAACTAACAAGGTTCAGCCGCTGGGAGAATACTGGAGCCAGCTGGCCTTCTTCAGCGGGCCGGACGCGGTCAAGTATGTCTGTCTTGGGTTCGTCTGGAAGCAAGGCCAGATGACGGCGCTCTCGACTCTGGGTGGGGATAACGGATTCGCCACCGGAGTAAATAACAATGGTTTGGTAGCAGGCTGGGCGGAAAATACCTGCCGCGACTCGACCTGTGTGCCGCCCCAGGTGCTTCAGTTTCGGCCAGTGGTGTGGAACATTGAAAACAACTACAAGATTCACGAGCTTCCGCTCGCATTCGGCGATACTTCTGGCGCCGCCACGGCTTTGAATGACTTCAATCAGGTAGTCGGTATCTCCGGCATCTGCGACCAGGCGGTGGGACGTCATACGGCAAAACACGCGGTGCTTTGGCACAATGGGAAAGTGACAGATCTCGGTAACTTGGGCGCGCAGTGGTGGAATACACCGACCGCAATTAACCAGCAGGGAGATGTCACCGGGTTCGCGGGCGATCCCGCCTATCCCGAAGGCGATATCCTGCATGCATTCATCTGGACAAAGGAACGTGGCATGCGGCCGCTGGGCGCTTTGCCCGGACATGTCCATAGCGAAGCTTACGGTATCAACGAACGCCGACAGATCGTCGGTATCTCGTGCGACGCGAGTGGCGCTGATTGCCGTGCGTTTCTCTGGGATAACGGAGTAATGCGAGACTTGAATGATCTCAAACAGGCAGGCTATGCTGGCAAATTGGAACGCGGCAAAGACATCAATAATCGCGGAGAGATCACCGGCCGCGCAGTCGATGCGTCTGGGACGGTGAGAACATCGTTCCTGGCACTGCCGATTCACTAACGAAGGAAAAGCTGCGCGGAGCGCGCGCTGCATCCCGGCGCCCAAGCGCGCGGCGGTGTCTCAGGGCAACCTCGG
>QHBL01000239.1 GCA_003244125.1 Chthoniobacterales bacterium | reverse complement strand
CGACTACGTCGTCAAGCCGTTCAGCGTGGAGGAGCTGCTCGCCCGCGTGCACGCCGTGCTGCGCCGGTCGGCCTCCGAGGACGCCCGCGAGGGGGTGCTGCGCATCGCCGACCTCGAGCTGGACGAGAACAGCCACGAAGTCACCCGGGCCGGCGTCGAGGTGCACCTCACGGCCACCGAGTTCGAGCTGTTGCGCTACCTGATGCGCAACGAGCGCGTCGTGCTCTCGAAGGCGCAGATCCTCGACCGGGTCTGGAAGTACGACTTCCAGGGGCAGTCCAACATCGTCGAGCTCTACGTCGGTTACCTGCGCAAGAAGGTCGACTCCGTCGAGCCGAAGCTCATCCACACCATCCGCGGCGCCGGCTACGTCATGCGGCAGAACCGATGAAGGTCGCAACGCTGCGCGCGCGAGTGACACTTTGGTCGGTCATCGTTGTGACTATTGCTCTCGTGCTCTTCGGCGCCGGTGCGGCCTGGAGCTTGAGGCAGGAACTCATTGAAAACTTAGACAAGGAGATCAAAGCCGAGGCGCACGATTTTTTCATCGCGCTCAAGCAGCATCGCGTGAACTGGCAGGAGCCGCGAAGCGTCGAAGCGTTATTCGATCGATCAAAGCGATTGCGGTATGTCCAAATCCGCGACGATGCCGGCCACATGCTCTATCGCTCCCCAAGCTTCGAAAACGCGCCTCCTTTTTTCATGCCCGGTATGGCCAAACTGCAAAACATTGCCTGGAACGGGCGCGCTCTTCGTTTCGGTCTGTTTCATCAAGATGGAATCGTTGTGGGCATTGGCAGCGATACCAAAGAAATCACGGAGACCTTCGCACAGCTTCTCCTGGCCTACCTTGTTGCGTTCCCGGTCGTGCTCGTTGCCGTGGGGTTTGGCGCCTCATGGATCGCGCGGCGAGCGGTGGCGCCAGTTGAAGCTATCGCCGCGCAAGCAGAAACAATTTCTGCGTCTGACCTTCACCAGCGGCTTCCTACATCGTCGTCACAGGATGAGATCGCGCACTTAATATCTGTGCTAAACGGAATGTTCGATCGCTTGCAAGGCAGCTTTGACCAGGTTACCCGCTTTACCTCAGACGCGTCTCACGAACTGAAAACGCCGCTGGCACTTATGCGCGCGGAAGCGGAGTCGGCGCTGAATGCTCCAAACCTTGATCCAGATCAGCGCGAGCTTTGTGCGAACGTAATCAAACAATGTTTGCAGCTCTCGCAGATTGTCGATGGGCTCCTCTTTCTTTCCCGAGCCGACAATCGCCATCTCGCACTTGAGCAAGAAACCTTTGATCTAACCTTACTCATGCGCGAGCTCCGGGAAGACGCGGAAATTCTCGCTCTGCCGCTAAACCTTACTCTCCAATGTAATCTGCCTTCCAAACTCCGTGTTCGCGGGGATCGCCGATTACTCAGCCGCGCGTTGATGAACTTGATCGACACCGCCATTAAATATAACCGCGCCGGAGGGACCGTGGTGCTATCTGCTGTGGCTCGCCGCGAAAATGTGATGCTTACGATTCGAAACGATGGCGATGGCATTCCTAACGAAGCTCAAGACAGAATTTTCGACCGCTTTTACCGCGGCAATTGCCTCAACGACAGCGTAACACCAGGGCATGGCCTCGGACTAAGTATCGCGCGCGAAATCGCACATGCGCACAATGGAGACATCACACTTCTACATTCCGATTGCGAATGGACGGAATTTTGCATGACGTTGCCCATCGAGAACGACTTAGAGCGCTTTGATAGTGGTGGTTGCGATGAAGTGCCATCGTGGAGAGCCCTACGAAACATTGCACTGAGCAAGTAGTCATGAAGCTAGCAACTCTCGTCTCGCTCTTGGCCGCATCAGCGGCAATAAGTGCAACTCAAGACGCGGATGTAGCCACCCTGTCACCGCTAATCCTAGAACAGACAATCCCGCTGCCCGGCGTGAAGGGAAAGTTCGACCACCTTGCGATCGATGTTGCGCAGAATCGCCTCTTTATCGCGGCTAAGATCAACAACACGCTGGAAGTCGTCGATCTAAGGAATGGCCGGCGACTGCGCAGCGTGAGCGGCTTTTCCGAGCCGCAGGGGCTGCTTTATCTCGCTGATACGAAACAGGTGGTCGTGGCGAACGGCGGGAGTGGCGAAGTCCAGTTTCTCGAAGGCACATCACTTCAGGTGGTTCACCATTTCTCCTTCGGCGCAGACGCCGATAACCTGCGTTATGATGGAGACGGGCGGCGCATTTATGTAGCCGCGGGCTATGGAGAGATTGGCGGCATTGATCTCAGCACGATGAGCAAACTTCCCGACGTGAAGCTGCCGAGCCATCCAGAAGCCTTCACCATCGACAAGCCTGGTGATCGGCTCCTGGTAAATGTCCCGAAAGCCAATAGCGTATTCGTCCTCGGTCGAACTAAGGCAACAATCACAGCGCGCTGGAAGCTAACAAAGGCGAAGGTGAACTCACGATGGCGTCAGACGAGGCGCACGGCCGGCTTTTCGTAGGTTGCCGCGAACCATCGAGCGTTATCGTCCTTGATAGCAAAACAGGCCGCGAGATAACCACATTCCCGGTCGGGGGAGAGACTGACTGCATCTTCTACGATGGCGCTCGCCACCGAATCTATGTCACCGGGGCTGAAGGCATCCTCGACGTGGCGGAACAAGTGGGCGCTGATCATTATCGATCGCTTGCGAAAATTCCGACGGCTCCGTTGGCAAGAACATGCTTGTATGTGCCCGAACTGGACAAGCTCTTCGTTGCAGTCCCGCAGCACGCGAGCCATGACGCAGAACTACGCGTCTACCGCCCACCGCACTAGAGATCTCTGCCACGCGTCATCGCGCTCTTTCAGTGACGGGTAGCCACGCCACAAGTAAGGCGCCGGCAAAAAAGAGCACCGCGCTGTAGGTGAACGCGATGGACGTTCCAGCCGCACTCCACAACGCGCCTACTACGATACTGGAGATCAAATCGCCCACACCATTGACACTTGCCAGCACGCCGAAGGCCATACCATGATGGTTCTCCTCCACCAGCTCGGCGCAAAGCGAATCTTCCAGCGTCTCCTCCATCGCGATATAAACCCCGCCCAGGACAAAGATCAGCGCAAGTGTCCAAACATTAGCTGCCAGGAAGATGATGCCCAGTGCCATCGCACCGGCCAGACTGTAACCGGTCGCGAGGAGCAACTTCTTCGGCAGCCGGTCCGCCAGCCATCCGGCGAAGAAGGAAAAGCCAGCGTAGAAAACATTGTGCAAAACGTAGAGGGACACGGCAATGGTCGCGGCCCGCGCTATTCCAAGTTGTGCACTCAGCTTCTGCGTTGCGAGGAGAATCAGTAACGTGTGCGCGAAGTCGCCAGCGCCGAACAATCCGACCGCTAGGACGAACTTGCGGTAGATTAGTGGAAGGAGGCGCAGACGTTCGCCAAAGGAAATATGCGGGACCGGTGCGCGGCGGCGTTCGACGACGAGGAAAGCTATGACCGCGGGGGCGATCAGACCTGGGACCAGAGTAGAGGTAAATAGAAGTCGGTAATTGTGATGAGAGATTTGCAGGATAAAGACGGCGCTAAGCGGCCCGATGATCGCGCCCAGTGTGTCCATCGCTCGCTCCAGGCCGAAAGCGCGTCCGTAAGCGTTGCGATCGACTGCGGCCGCGAGTAAAGCTTTTCGCACCGGAGTGCGCACTCCGCGGCCGAACCACGCGCTCGACCGGCCGACAAGAACGTGCCACGCGCTAGTGGCCGCGCCCAGAGCAGCGGTTCCGAGCGCGGTGACGATATAACCAGCGACGGCGATCGGTTTGCGCCTCGTTAGCCGGTCGGTGTAATAGCCGGAGGCCATCTTCGCAACGCTCGACAAGCCATCCGAGATTCCTTCGATCAGGCCGAGCCACGCCGCGCCGACGCCGATCGTGGCGAGAANNCGGCAGGGCCGCGGACGCAATTTCGTGTGACCAATCGCTGAAGAGCGAGGCGAGCCCGATGCCGAGAACAGTGCGATTTAGCCACCCTCTTCTTCCCGGCGCCACTTTCACTATTTCGCCCGAAAATAAGGCTGATCGACAACAGGCCGTGAGAACAGGCGCGCTATATCATTCATGCTCTCCGCGAGCTGAACACCACGCCCATCGAGATAGCTGGCCAGCTCATCCGGGACGTTTCCGTATGCCCGAAGAGATCGGCTGTTGAGTTCGGCCAGCATCTCCCAAAGAATAGAAGCCGGCCCGGCAAGCGCCTGCGAAGTGTCTACAGTCGCAGCTTGCAGCCGAAGGTCATCGCGCAAGTGGCACATGAGCTGTCGCACTTTCGCAATTCGGAATTTTAACTTCTCCTTCTGCCCGGCTGAGAGTGTGTCGCGCTCGACATACATGACGCCGCGCCGCACTCGCCCCTCGGCCCAGTCGCTCCATTCACAAAGCGTCTTGTCTACCTGTTGCAGGGTGATGGAGATACTGCGCCGGTGATTCTCATTCAGTTCGATCATTCCGGGTTTTCTTCATTAACGTCTTCGACCGAGAGCGTTCCGAGCCGCCGCCGGTAAAGTCGCCCCCACGCGTGCATGGCCGTCTTGGTCGGCTGAAAGAACTTTTGCGCGACTAATGTCGGCACGAATGCGCTCAGAATGACTACTGTGACCAGGATCGTGTACTGCCGCTGATCGATGATGTGATTTTGGAATCCAAAAAGGGCTGAGATCGTGCCGAAAGTAAGACCCGTCGCCATAAGTAAAGTCGTATATGCGGCTTGTTGGTGGTTCATAAAGTGCATTCGCGCCAGCGGCCAGACGCCGACCATTTTTGTGACCATCTTGAGCGCGAGAAGCCCGCCTATGATCGCCAGTGCAGGCCACAGCGCCGCGAGCGAGACATAGGAGCCTGCGCGAATAAAGTAGAACGGAGTGAACACGGCGAAAGCGATGCTTCGCATGCGGTGGACCAATGTTTTGTCGCGCAGGAAAACACCGGCGACGACCAAGCCCACCAAATAAGCCGGTAAAACTGCTTCACTCCTGGCGGTGGTGGCCAACCCTCCGAGGAAGAAGAGCACGAAGAGGATAAACTTCACTTCCGGCTCGCTCACCCGGGTTGCGCCAAGCTTGTCGATGATAGCTTTCGTCCACGCCGGCATGAACCAGAGGACGACGCACATGACGACAACGAAGACGACGAGCCAGACATTGAAATTCGCGAAGAGGCCTCCGAGCGCGAGGACGGTGCCGAAGTCAGTGATGAAGCAGGCGGCAAGAATCATCTTGCCCATGGGCGTGTCGCTGAAGCCGCCTTCGATCATGACTGCGTAAACGACTGCGACAGAGGTCGTCGAAAGGGCGATGCCGGCGATCTGTGCCTAATGTAATGGCCAGCCGAGGACGAATTGCGCGAAGATCCAAACAAGCGCGAAGGGAACAGCGAAAGAAATGACTCCGATTAAAGCGCTGGCGCGCAGGTTCGCCTTGAGCGAGCGCGGGTCGATTTCGGCGCCCGCCAAAAAGGTGAGAATGCCGCTACCGAGCATGGCAAGAAAGCCGATCCACTCGTTATTCGATTGCAGATGCAGGAAATTGCCTGCGACGACCCCGGCGAGAATCTCAATCAAGGCAACCGATATGCCTGTCCAGATTGAGACAAGGCTCGCCCCCAGTGCCAACGCCATCCAAATGGCGGCGACGAACCAGATGTTTTGAACCATCGCGTCAGCTCGGCTCTTGTTCTTTGTGCCGGTAGTGAATCACTTTCACTTTCTCGAGCGTGACCAGGCCGCTGCCCATCATTTCATCGAGGGCGGGCAGTAACGTGTTGATCTTCTCTTCAGCATCGACAATCTCGATGACGAGCGGCAGGTCCATCGAGAGCCGCAGAATCTTGGCCGTGTGAATGCGGCTGGCCGCGCCGAAACCCATCGGCCCGCGCAAAACGGTCGCGCCGGCAAGATGCAGTTCGCGCGCCTTCATCACGATTGCTTCGTAGAGCGCCTGATGTTTCCACCGGTCGGCTTCGCCGATGAAAACCCTGAGCAGAACGGCGTCTTTAGGAAGGTTCATAAC
>QHBL01000092.1 GCA_003244125.1 Chthoniobacterales bacterium | reverse complement strand
ATCGAAATCTACTCCATCATGCTTCGCAACTCGCTCATCCGCGAAATGAGCTTCAAGGCGAACTTCATTCTCTGGATGCTGGTCGAGCTGCTGTGGTTTGTCGGCCAAATCGTTTTCTTCAGCATCATCTTCGGATCGATCGATCAAATCGGCGACTGGTCGAAATGGGAAGTGGTGCTGCTGGTCGGCACGCATCAGATGATCGCGCAGCTCTTTCAGGCGTTCTTTTTCGTCAACGTCGCCAACATTCCCGAGCTGGTGCGCACTGGTAAACTCGACTCACTCCTCGTGCTCCCGATCGACAGCCAATTCGCTGTCTCTTCGAAGCAATTCGGCCTCGACAGCGTCGTCAACGCGGGGCTCGGCGCCCTTGTCGTCGTGATCTCGTTAGTTCGCCTCGGCTTCGTCCCGCAGCCGATTCACATCGCGCTCTACCTGGTCGCGATCGGATTCGGCATCGTCATTCACTATTCCATCATGCTCACGCTGGCCGCGATCAGCTTCTGGATCGTGCGCGCGCAAGGGCTGGTTTACGGTTACTTCAATTTCCTCAACATCACGCGCTATCCCGACGTCATTTACCCGCGAGTCTTTCGTTGGATTTTCAGCTGGCTCGTCCCCGTCATCATCGTGGCGAATATTCCGGCGCGCCTTCTCATCAAAGCATCCGGTAACGCCATGCTCCTCATGCTGCAACTCACCGCGGCCAGCCTGATCGCCTTCTGCTGGTCGCGCCTGTTCTGGCGCTTCGCGCTGCGGCGCTACTCCAGCGCCAGCTCCTGAATGGCATTCGCCGCGGAACAACGCCTGTAGCCGTCGCCCGTAGCCGTCGGCCTGTGGGCGACGCGAGACGCCGTGTCGCCACACTTCCCTGTTTACACGATGCACCCCCCGCGCTTCGCACAGCGAAGCGGCTACAGCATCCAGCGGAAGCTACGCAAGGGCACACCATGAAAAGGCGACGTTTGGCGGGAGAACTGCTTCTGATGAACGCCCGGTATGAGTTCAGGGAATGCGTTTCAACGCCAATCGCAAACGATGATCGTTTTCGAGATGATCCTGCTCGTTCTCGTGGTCGGCGTCATCGATTTCGTCACCGGCTATCAGGTGAGCTTCTTCATGTTTTATGGGCCGCCGATTTATTTGACGGCCTGGTTTTGCGATAAAAAAACGGCGTTCCTGGTCGCGCTGCTCTCGGGCATCACCTGGTGGTGGGCTGATTTTACCTCCGGCCATCCTTACGTGACGAACTGGCATGAAGCTTGGGAGGTCGTGATGCGTCTCGGGTTTTTCATTTTCGTCGCCATCGGCAGCTCGGCCTTGCGCGCGCGCCGCGACATCGCCGAAGCGCGCATCACCTTGCTCGAACATTCTCGCCGCCTCGAAAAGGAGATCGTTACAATCAGCGAACGCGAACGCGAACGGATCGGCCAGGATTTGCATGACGGCCTTTGCCAATACCTGGCGGCAATCGGGTGCGCCGCCGCCGCGCTCGAAAGTGATCTAACGCGGTTGCATTTACCGGCAAAAGCCCAGCTGGCGGGTGAACTGCGAGCGCTCCTGGCGGACGCCGTCATGCAGACGCGCAACCTCGCCCGCGGGCTCGTGCCAGTGGAAACGAGCGCGAACGGGCTTGCCTCCGCTCTCGAGGAACTCGCCGTTTCGGTTGGTCATCTGGCGCGCATCGATTGCACCTTCGCGCAGACGAGCGAAGTCAACGTCACCGAGGAAACAGTGGCGACGCACCTCTTCCGCATCGCGCAGGAGGCTATCAACAACGCGATCAAACACGCCAATCCGCGCAGTATCGCCATCACGTTCGGTTCGCGTGGTGATTCCATCACGCTGGAGATTCGCGATGATGGAGTGGGCATTCATAACTCGGCGAGTGGCTCCGGTCTTGGCCTGAATATTCTGCAATACCGCGCCCATTGCCTCGGTGGACATGTGACCATCGAGCAATTGCCCGATGGCGGCACGCTTGTCGCTTGCACTGTTCCGCAACCGCGGGAGAACGAAGCGCGCACAACATCACCAGAGGAACAGATGATCCCTGCATTGACCAGAGTCGCTGCTTGAAATGAAAGCCCGCATCGTTGTCATCGAAGATCATCCCATGTTCCGCGAGCGGCTGGTGCATCTCATCGAGACCGAGCCGGACCTGGAAGTTTGCGGTGAGGCCGACAATGTGCCCGCTGGCGTCGCACTCATTCGCGAGAAAAAACCGCAGGCAGTCATCCTGGACATCACGCTGAAGAGTTCCAACGGCCTCGAGTTACTAAAAGATTTGCGCGCGCTGGAAATCGACGTTCCGGTGCTGGTGCTCTCTATGCACGAGGAGTCGCTCTACGCCGAACGTGCGCTCCGCGCCGGCGCCCGCGGTTACATCACGAAATCAGAAGCTTCTTCGCAAATCCTGGCTGCGTTGAGAGAAGTTTTGCGCGGCGAAGTTTACCTCGAGCCGAAGACCATGGCGCGTATCGTGCAACGCGCGGTCGCGGCGAAAAAGGACCAGCCGCTCAATGTTATCGCGCGATTGAGCGATCGCGAGCTGGAGGTATTTGACCTGCTCGGCCGCGGCCGCACCACGCGCGAGATCGGTGCGCGATTACGCGTCGGTTTGACGACGGTCGATACCTATCGAGCGCGCATCAAAGAAAAGCTGCGGCTGGAGAATGGCGCGCGGTTGTTTGCTGAAGCGAGCCGCTGGGTGCAGTCCCGCGAATAGCGCAGTGATAATGCTGTAGCCCTTTCGCTCTGCGACGCGCGCGCCGTGACGCACTACTGGCGCGGTGACATGGCACGTCGCGCGCCACAGAACGACGGCTACAGACACTTGTACTGCCGTTCGCTACAAAAAAAGACTGCTCCCTGTCGTGCGATTGCGGTGTCAGCCCTGCTATTTACTCGTTCGCCGGTGACCCCCCGGCGTCCATAACAATGATAACCAGTCCCAGCAAAAAATATTCAGGCCGCGCGGGTTTTACCCTCGTGGAAATCATGATCGTCGTCGCCATCATCGCGCTCCTCGCCTCCATTTCGGTGCCAGGCTTCATGCGCGCGCGCAAACGCGCCCAGGCCAGCCGCATTCTCAACGATCTGCGGCTGATCGACAACGCCGTCGATCAGTATGCGATCGAGAGGAACAAGAAAACCGGAGACGTGGTGAACACGGCAGACTGGACGGCGTACATGAAGAAAGGCACCAAGCTTTACACCACCGGCACCAGCGTCCTCGGACGCGGCTATGGCGTGCAGACGGTCGATAACCTGCCGGACGTGCCCGCCGCCGACTACACGGCGTTATCCGACGTGGCCGGCGTCGGATTCTGGACGCCTTACGGCCCGTGATCTCGCTCTTCCGCACCGCCCGGCGTGTGGCACAAACGCCTCTACACTGAGAAGGCTTCGCTAATTAACGCCGCCTGTTCCTGCTTATGCCGCGCCAGCGATCCGACAGCCGGGCTCGCGCTCGCGTTGCGTCCAGCATATTGCACTTCGCCCCCGAACATCGCGCGCAATCGCGGCTCGATGAAGGTCCACGCACCCATGTTCTGCGATTCCTCCTGGCACCAAACCAGTCGCGCGTTTTCCGGAAAAGCGCCTACGGCTTTGCGCAGCAAAGCCTCCGCGAGCGGATAAAGCTGCTCGATGCGCACGATCGCGCTGTTCGTCACCCGCTGCTTCTCGCGGTGAGTAACCAAGTCGTAATAAACCTTACCCGAGCACAGGATGACGCGCTCCACCTTCTCCAGCGGCGCATTTTCCGGAATAATCTCACGGAATTTCCCGCCGGTGAACTCCTCCGCCCGCGATGACGCGAACTCCGCCCGCAACAAACTCTTCGGCGTCATGATCACGAGCGGCTTGATGAAATCGCGCTTCATCTGTCGCCGCAGCACGTGAAAGTACTGGCCAGACGTCGTTAGATTGCAGACCTGGATGTTGTCCTCGGCGCAGAGCTGAAGGAACCGTTCCAGGCGGCCGCTGGAATGCTCCGGCCCCTGCCCTTCATAACCATGCGGCAACAACAGCACGATGCCGCTCGGCCGTTGCCATTTCGATTCCGCCGAGACGATGAACTGGTCGATGATGGTCTGCGCGCCATTAGCGAAATCGCCGAACTGCGCTTCCCACAGGCAAAGCATTTCGGGATAATCGAGCGAATAGCCGTAGTCGAACCCGAGCACGGCCGCTTCCGAGAGCAGGCTGTTGTAAATGCAGATGCGCGCCTGTTTTTGCGCCAGATGCAATAACGGGACGTACGGCTCCCCCGTTTTCCCATCGTAAAGCACCGCGTGTCGCGTGCTGAATGTCCCACGCGCGCTGTCCTGCCCCGACAAACGCACCGGTGTTCCCTCCAGCAGGAGCGACCCGAAAGCGAGCTGCTCGGCGTAATGCCATTCGTACGGGCCGCCGTTCTCGAAAACTTTGCGCCGCTGATCGAGCACGATGCGTTTGATTTTCGGCTGCACGAAAAAGTCGGCCGGAACACGCGTGAGACCATCGACAATCCTCTTCAGCATTTCCTGGCTGATCGCGGTGGGCGCCGATGAGCTGGTGTATTCCGGCTGAAAGACCGCGGTTGACTCACGGAACTTCGCCTGCTCGCCGGTTTTCTGTTTCTCAATCTCCTTCACATTCTCCAGCGCAATTTCCAGCCGCAGCTGGAACTCCGTCTCGAGCGAGGCGGCGTCATCGGCGCTCAGCGTTCCGGCCTCGAGCAACTCATGTTTATAGAGCTGCGCGGTGGAGGGATGCTTGTCGATGCGCGCGTAAAGATCGGGCTGGGTGAACGCCGGCTCGTCGCCTTCGTTGTGGCCGTAACGACGGTAGCAATACATGTCGATAACAACGTCGCGTCCGAATTCCTGTCGGAAATCGAGCGACAGTTGGCTCACGAACATGCAGGCCAACGGATCGTCGCCGTTCACGTGGAAAATCGGCACCTCGATCATCTTCGCGATGTCAGTCGCGTACATCGACGAGCGCGCGTCCTCGGGCAGCGTGGTGAAACCGATCTGGTTATTCACCACCACGTGCACCGTGCCGCCAGTGCCGTAGCCGTGAAGCTGCGACATGTTTAGTGTTTCCATCACGATCCCCTGCCCCGCGAACGCCGCATCGCCGTGCACAAGCAGCGGTAAGACTTTGCGCCGATGCTCAGTATCCCCACGAATCCGCTGCCGTGCCCGCGCCGTGCCTTCCACGATCGGATCGACCGCTTCCAGGTGACTTGGATTTGCCGAAAGCCGGATCTCCACCGCGGCGCCGGAGCCGAGCTTGCGCACCGTCCGGTAGCCGAGGTGATACTTCACATCACCATCGCCGGCCACCAGATCGGGGACGTAGTTCTCGGTAAACTCCGTGAAGATGATGTTGAGCGATTTGCGCAGGAAATTCGCCAGCACGTTGAGCCGGCCGCGATGGGCCATTCCCATGCAGATTTCTTCCACGCCCGCCTGCGGGCATTTGTGCAGAATCGTGTCCAGAATCACCATGAGCGATTCCGCCCCTTGTAGCGAAAAACGCTTCTGCCCGACGTAGCTCGTGTGCAGAAACACTTCGAATGATTCCGCTTCCATCAGCGCGCGCAGCGGAGCCAGCTGCATCTGCGCCGCCGTCGAGTGCGCTTCCGGTCGTGACTCGAGCCGATGCCGCACCCAGTTTCGAATCCGCGGATTCTGGATGTGCATGAACTCCGCGCCGACCGCGCCGGCGTAGATTTTTTCCAGCCGCGCGATCATCTCCCGCAGCGTCATCATGCGCCCGTCTTCGAAGAACTTCGACGAAACGCGCAGCTCCAAATCTTTGTCGCTGAAGCCGAGCTCGCGCAGCGAAAGCAGCGGATTTTGCGGGCGTTTGTCAGCCAGCGGATTGACCCGCGCGATGGTGTGGCCAAGCGTGCGATAAGCGTAGACCAAACCGTCCACCCGCGTTTGCAGCGAAGTCTCGCGCGTCTCCCCACTCGCCGGAGCGGGCGACGCCGCGCCATTCACTTGGGGCAAATTGCCCAGCTCAAAACCTTCGAAAAACGCCGACCATCCCGGATCGACCGCCTCCGGATTCTCCTGCCACCGGCGGTAATTCTCTTCGATTAGCTCGAGGTTCGCCCGAGCAGCAATAGACACACGCATGAGCACTGAATCTCTCACCGTTACGCCATCGGGCAAGAAAGTGGCCGCTGCGCAGACAGCAGGCAGCCATCGAGGAGATAAGAAAACTCGGCGTTGTAGCCCCGAACGCTTTCGGGGTTGTACCTGCCGGCCCGCCTGCTCGCGAAAAGCTTCGGAGTCCTCGGCGGCAGAACCTCCGTCGCCATCTCCGGCCTCTTTTGCTAAATGGTCAGATACACATCCCGCTTCTCCTTTGAGACAAATCCTCGACGCACGCGTAGCAGCATTGTTGCAACGCCTTTCGGTAGCAGCGGCGCGACCGGCGGCATTAAAGCTGTCGTGGCGGATGACGACGGTGTCCTGCGCGAGATCGTCTGCGCGCCGTTGCGCAAGTGGGGCTTTGATGTTCTCTAACTGCGCGATGGAAGCGTTGCTGCGCGGGCGCTGCTCGATTGCATCTACAACGCCGCAGCTCTGAAGTTTGGCGAGATTGTCGCTCCCGATGAGACGGGTGCCAAAGAGAACATGCGAGATGCATGTGCTCTTGAGCAAATAAAAAGCCGGACAGATAAACTGTCCGGCTTCGTCGATGTCAGCGACTGCTGAATTGTGCGTTACCGTCGTTCTCTTTGGCTCCGGTTTCTTTCGATTCCAAAGTCTT
>QHBL01000187.1:1376-2951 GCA_003244125.1 Chthoniobacterales bacterium | reverse complement strand
CCAATTGGTTTCATGAGCTAACGAGTCTCAGCCTCAGCTCCGGTCAACGCAACTGGGCTGTTTCCCGGCAAATGAGGGCTAGTGAAGGCGAAGCGCAGTTGCAGATCGGCTGGCGGGAATTATTTTTCGGCTGTGCCGAAAGAGGACCAGATTGNNTGTTGCCCGGGACGATGTTCCGGGTGGATCTGCCGGGGCAGCGCAATGTGCTGGCACATATCTCGAGGAAAATGCGGAAGCATTTCATTCGCATCGTGCCGGGAGACAAGGTGTCGGTGGAGCTTTCGCCTTATGATTGACCAAGGCGCGGATTGTTTTTCGGGAACAGTGAGAGCTGGCCGAAATGGCTGATCAGTGAATGGTGAACGGTGAGGGTGCCGCGCCATGTCAACCACTACCGCTCAACGATCGACTACGTTCGTGTTTTCGTCAGAGAATTCCAATAGCGGCAAGCGCAAGGCGGCGGGCATTTGCGTTTCTATTTCGGAGGGATTGCGCGGCGGCGTGTCGCGCCCATATTCCGGGAACCAAACAGGAGAACGAAAATGGCAGACGAAAATATGAATCAAGGCGGGTCCAGCATGGGATCAACCGGCACTACAGGCATGGCGGGAGGCTCGGGGCAGGACAAGCTCGAAAGCAGCAGGACGCACGCACGGCGCGCGGCGGAAGACCTCAAGTCGGCGGCGAGCTCGGTGGCGGGCGATTACCGCGATAAGGCGACGCAGGCGTGGGAAGATGCACGTGTGCGGGTGCGGACGTTGCAGGAAGACGGCGAAGACTACGTGCGCGAAAATCCGATGAAGGCGGTCGCGACGGCGCTCGGCATCGGATTCGTGCTCGGGCTGGTCTTTCGGCGCTAAGTCGCCATGGCTCGCGCAGGCGCGAGATCGTTGAATCCGGCGGGACACGCTGGGTTGATCGACAATGCGGTGGGTTTTGTCAGCGCGCTCTTCGCCTATGTGGAGACGCGGGCGGCGCTGCTCGGCGTTGAGTCGAAGGCGATGCTGCTCCAGCTCGGGCTGGTGGTGGCGTTCGGCATCGGTGCGCTCATCGCGCTGGTGTTCGGCTATATTTTTATCGTGGCGAGCATCGTGGTCGGGATCGCGCACGCGGCGGGCATTTCGTGGACGTGGGTGGCGCTGTGCGCGGGCCTGGTCCACGTCGCGCTGGCAGCGGTGTGCGGGTTTATGGCGAAAGGAAAACTGCGCGGCCGGCTCTATGCTGAGACGCGGATGGAATTGAAGAAGGACCAACAATGGCTGAAATCCCTGGCAAAGACCGAGCCGCGATAAAGAGCGACATCGCGCTCTCGCGCGATCGGATGGGGCGCGAGCTGCTGGGACTGCGTTATGAGCTCGATTTCCCGCGTAAACTCAAGAACTCGTTCCGGCATTCACCCGCAGTATGGATGAGCGCGCTCGGCGTGCTCGGCATTCTCATGGCGGTGGCGCCAGCTCGGACTAAGAAGGTTTATGTGAAACCGAAGCCGCGCTTCAGCTTTGGGAAAAAGAAGGAAAGTACGGGCGAGGGCGTGGCACAGGCGGGGCTAGCAGTGGCAGGCGCGAAGTTAGTTGG
>QHBL01000187.1:0-1311 GCA_003244125.1 Chthoniobacterales bacterium | reverse complement strand
GCGGCGGGATCCTTCGACTTCGCTTTGCTCCGCTCAGGATGACAAGGGGCGGTGCGCGCTGTTTTCGGTTTACGCCGCGAAGCTGCGTGGTCAAAATGGGCGCTGCTCATGAGCGCTCATTTGCTGCACCACGTGGACGATTATCTCGCCGTCGGCCAAACGGCAGGTGCGTCCGACATTCACTTGGGCGTGAATGCGCCGCCGATCTGGCGATTGCATGGAACGCTGAGCCCGATCTGGCCGGACGCGGACCGGTTAACGGCGGAGCAGACGCAGAGCTTGGCCCACGCGTTTCTTACGCCGACGCAGCGCACCCTGCTGGAGGAGCGCGGCGACGCGGATTTTGCATACGCAAATAACGTCGGGCGGTATCGCGCCAGTGTGGCGCGGCATCGGCTCGGCACGGACGTGGTGTTCCGCATCATCAACACACATGTGCGCACGATGGACGAGCTTGGGTTGCCGGAGCATTTGAAATTGCTGACGCGATACCAGAATGGGCTCATTCTCGTCACCGGCTCGGTGGGCAGTGGTAAATC
Source organism: Chthoniobacterales bacterium (assembly GCA_003244125.1). The sequence goes on along the minus strand of QHBL01000187.1, from coordinate 772 downwards.
GACAACGCTGGCGTCCCTCGTTGAGCAGATCAATCTCGAGCGTCGCGAGCACATCATCACGCTGGAAGACCCGATCGAGTACGTCTTTACGCCGAAGAATTGTCACATCACTCAGCGTGAAGTGCACACCCACACAGTCTCCTTCGGCGCAGCCCTGCGCGGATCTCTGCGCGAAGATCCCGATGTCATTATGGTCGGTGAAATGCGCGACCTCGAGACGATCTCGCTCGCAATCACGGCTTCGGAAACCGGCCACCTTGTTCTCGGAACGCTGCACACCGGCACGGCCGCGCGCACACTCGATCGCTTGCTCGATGTCTTCCCGCCCGACCAACAGGACCAAATTCGGATCATGGTGAGCGAGTCGTTGCGCGGTGTCGTTAGCCAGCAGCTCATTCCGCGGGTGGACGGCACTGGCCGCGTGCTCGCGCTGGAGACGCTGACGAATACGCCCGCGGTTTCCAATGTCATCCGCGAATCGAAAACCTACATGCTACCGGGCATCATCCAGACCGGACGCAAGCAGGGGATGCAATTGATGGATGATTCGTTGCGGGAGCTGTTCGACCGCGGTGTGATTAGCGCGGAGGAAGCGAACGCGCGCGCGGAGCAGAAAAAAGAGATGCGCGGAATGACGAAATCCGAAATCCGAAACCCGAAACAATGACGAAGTTCGAAGCTCGAAATGCGTATGCGTCCTACTTTTTGCACTTCGTCATTCGTCATTGTTTCGAACTTCGGGTTTCGGGTTGGAAAGCCCGGCCTCATCTTC